>JAQYBF010000050.1 GCA_029338875.1 Lachnospiraceae bacterium | reverse complement strand
AGCCGGGCGGAGTCCCTGAGTGAGCACAGTCTTGAAGTGGCCATGATCGCCCATGCCCTCTGTCTGATCGGAAACCGGCGCTTCGGAAAGCATCTGGATGCCGAGAAGGCGGCTCTGATCGGAATCTACCATGATGCGTCCGAGATTATCACAGGAGATATGCCGACGCCGGTCAAATATTCCAACAAGGAGATCCGGACAGCCTATAAGGATGTCGAGCATCATGCAGAGGAACAGCTGACCCGTCTTCTGCCCGAGGATCTGCAGGAATCCTTTGCCCAGATCTTCGAAGGAGATGGCAGTCCGGAGGACGACTATATGCGGCATCTGGTCAAGGCTGCCGACAAGATCTCGGCTCTGATCAAGTGCATCGAGGAAGAAACCGCAGGAAATACGGAGTTTCGGACGGCAAAGAAGACATTAGAGCAGTCCGTCGCCGAAATGCGAAAGACCTATCCGGAGGCAGAGGCCTTCTGCCAGGAGTTTCTTCCGGCTTACGGGAAAACCCTGGATGAGCTGCTGGCCGATTAATGTCTTCTGACCGGGAAAATCAGATAAGCCGGCTTCCGCTTCTTTTCTTCTGCTATGAAAATCCGGATGTGCCTGGTCCGGGTTAAAGCTCCTTCCAGAAATCCCGCAGCTCCCGGGCACTTGCCCTGAGAGAACCCTGGATCATGACGGATTTTCCGCCGCCCCGGGCCTGGAAGGCCTGGTTCAGCTTCTTCTGAAGGTCTCTTAAATCCTTCTGGTCTGCGCCGGACCCTATAATATAGGAATAATCCGAAGCTGTATTTTCATCTTCGGCCGGCCCATCCTTTGGAAAGAAGATGGCAGAGATACCGCTGTGGCCGGAGGTCATAAGATTTACTGAACGGCGGACCAAATTCGGAGCTTGAATCTTTGTAAAAAGAAGGGGATTCTTTTCAGAAGCCGGAATCCTTTGAATTTCATTTTCCAGAAGCCTGCCTTCGGCCTCGTTCAGAGCTGCCTGAAGAGCAGTCTTTTCTTCTAAGAGCTTATCGACCCGTTCGGCACAGGCCAGGGCCGGAACCTTTAAGAGGCGGGAAATCCGATCCAGCTCCTCCTGCCGGGCCCGGTAGTCGGCCTCCGCACGTTCGCCGCAGAGGATGGACAGACGGACGCCGCCCTTGTAATTCATGAAGGAAATGACCTTTAAGATGCCAACCTCCGCAGTGGTCCGGACATGGGGTGCGCAGCAGGCGCAGACGTCGCAGCCGGGAATGGTCACGATCCGGACCGGACCGGAAAGCTCCTTCTTGCTACGGTAGTCCATTTTTTCCAGCTCTTCTGGATCCGGATAGCGGCAGTCAATCTGTACATTCTGCCGGATCCAGTCATTGGCCTCGATTTCCAGCTTCTCGATTTCCTCTCCGGTGAGCTTCCCGTTATAGTCCATGGTGACTTCATTGTCGGATAAATGAAAACCGACATTTTCATAGCCATAATGTTTATGAACCAGGCCGGAGAAGATATGCTCTCCGCTGTGATTCTGCATATTGGAGAAACGGTGGTCAAAATTAATGATGCCATGGACCATGGTGCCGACGTCAAGCTCCTGGGTCAGGACATGGCAGATTCTGGCTTCATATGTATGACCCTCATTTGAAGAATGATCAGAGGATTCTTCTGCTTTCTGACCGTCAGAAGAAAAACCTTCCTGAATCTGTACATCCAGAACCGGAAGAATCAGAGAAAAGCCAACCATAAGTACACCGCTGTCACAGGTCTGGCCGCCCTCTTCCGGGAAAAACAGGGTCTGATCCAGGACAACCTCATAGAAGGAATCGGTCTGCGAGAGAAGACCGGGTGCGTTTTCAGTCTCTATGGCCTTTTCTTTCAATGCTTTGATACGTTCCGGATCCTGAATTCTGGTACAGGATAAGACCTTTGCGTCAAAGTCTGAAGCATAGGCATCTCTGTCATATAGTTTTACTGTATTCGTAAGCAGTCCTCCGATCTAGTTCTCTTTTTTCGATTTCTTTATCCGGGGCTCCTCGGGGACGATTGCGTCCGGTCTTTGGATCCGCCCTTAATATTTCCTTATTCTTTGTACAGTATAACAAATCTCCGGAAAATTATGGTATAATTCAGATTCGCAATAATGCATATATAAAACAAGGTTTCTATTGTAATTACCGGCTTTAAGGATTTATTTTATGGCTTTTACAGATATATTCTTTCTCATGCGGTTTCTGCCGATTTTTCTGATTGTCTACTATGTAGCGCCCAATAAATACAAGGATGCCATCCTTTTTATCGGATCTCTGCTCTTTTATGGCTATGGAGATCACAGGATGGTCTTCCTTTTACTGGGGCTGACTATCGTCAATCATTTTCTGGGCAGAGCCCTGGTCAAGCCGAGAGGAATTTCCATCATTGAAAACGGCGGCGGAGTCGGCTATGAGAAGGTCAGCATTCTGCCGGCGGATCATAGAAATGATAATTCTACCCGGAGGAAGGCAATTCTGATTCTGGCCATTGTTCTTGATGCCGGTATTCTGACCTTTTTCAAAGTCAGGGCACTTCGGGTAGCAGGAGCCGCTCTTCCTCTTGGTCTAAGTTTCTACATCTTTAAGATGATCTCCTATCAGGCGGACCTCTATACAGGAAAAACCCGTGTTCCGCCGGCATTTTTCCGTACGGCGGCTTATTTCACCATGTTCCCCCAGATTGCCGAAGGCCCCATTATGCGTTACAGCGAAGGCGGCTTTGATGATCTGCAGGGAAGGAAATATACCTTTTCCAACTTTGAACGCGGCGTGGAACAGGCGGTTGTCGGCCTGGCCATGAAGGTCCTTCTGGCTGACCGGATCGGTATCCTCTGGAATGAGATTTCAAAGATCGGCTACGAAAGTATTTCAACGCCGCTGGCCTGGATGGGCGCCTTTGCCTATACCTTCCAGCTCTACTTCGATTTCTGGGGCTATTCTCTGATCGCATCCGGCGTCGGCATGATGCTGGGCTTCCCGGAGATCATCAACTTCAACCATCCCTATGCGGCAAAGAGTATCGGAGACTTCTACCGCCGCTGGCATGCAACTCTGGGAACCTGGTTCCGAGACTATATTTACATCCCTATGGGCGGCAGCCGGACAGCCACATGGAAGATTATCCGGAACCTTCTGGTGGTCTGGGCTATTACCGGTCTCTGGCATGGCGGTACAGTGAACTTCTTGATCTGGGGCCTGGTTCTTGGCCTGATTATCATTCTGGAAAAATTTGTCTTTAAGAAGGGTATGAAGAAATTCCCGCTCTGGGGTCACCTCCACGTCTGGATCCTGATTCCTCTGACCTGGGTTGTCTTTGCAATCTCGAATCTGAAGGACCTGGCCATGTATTTTGCAAGACTTTTCCCCTTCTTCCACAGAGGAAAGTCTCTGGATCCCATGGACTGGGCAGTTTATCTGAAGCAGTACTGGCCCTTCTTTGCAGTGGCTGTTGTTCTCTGCATACCGGCGGTCAGCCGCTGGCTCAGGGCCCACAGAAAGAATCCAATTGTAGTGATCGCGGCTCTGGCTCTTTTCTGGATTTCCATCTACTTTACGGTGACAAGTCAGGGAAATACCTT
>JAQYBF010000049.1 GCA_029338875.1 Lachnospiraceae bacterium | reverse complement strand
AGAGGATCTGGAGTCGGTACGGGCTGACTTCGTAAAGAACTTCAAGGATGTCGAGGCAGTCGAGATCGTAAAAGCCGAGCAGGCCATGATTAACAGCGGTATGCCGGTGGCAAAGGTTCAGTCTCTCTGCGATATTCATTCGGCTCTTTTCCATGGTGCAACCAGAGAAGAGCAGATTGAGAATGCCGAGAAGGAAGTCGAGGCATCCAGGGCCCGGGCAGAGGCTGACGTACAGGGTACAGAAGCTGCTGGCCAGGGCACAGAAATAGCCAGCCAGAGAGCAGAAGCTCCGACCATTGTAAAGACCGTGGATAAGGATGCCAAGCAGAAGGAAGCCGTCCGTCTTTCCTACACCGTCAACCATCCGGTCTATGTTTTCGCTCAGGAGAACAAGGCCATTGAAAAGCAGCTGAAGAAGTCCAGAGAAGCTCTAGAAGCGGCTCGGAAAATGAAGAGCGAAGAGGGAAATCAGAAACTGCTTGAAGAACTGAAGACCGATCGCCGCATTGCCCTCCATTATTCCAAGAAGGGTGATCTCCTCTATCCCCTTCTGGCTTCCAAATACGATGTCTCCGGCCCCTCAAACGTCATGTGGGGTGTGGATGATGAGATCCGCGACGAGTTCCGCTATCTGGCGGCCGGCACGCCAAAGACAGACCGTCAGGACAAGTGGTATGACCGCGCCGATCAGGTCCTGACTCGTGCTGAGGAGATGCTTTACAAGGAAAAGAACATTCTTCTTCCCATGTGCGCAAATTTCTTCACCGAGGAAGAGTGGAAGGGCATTTCCCGGGATTTGCAGGATTACGATCCCTGCTTCACCGAGGACTTCCCCATCTGGGATGAGGCTTCTGATCTCAAGCGCCCCGAGCCTTCCATCGAGGGAGATGAGGTCCGTTTCCCGGTCGGCCATCTGACTCCCTATCAGCTCAATGCCATGCTGAATACCATTCCTCTGGAGATCACCTTTATCGATGAGGATGATACCAACCGCTATTTCAACCAACAGAAGGAGAAAAAGCTCTTCAAGCGTCCGGATGCTGCCATTGACCGTGAGGTTTACTTCTGCCATCCGGCCAAGATCGAGCCTATGGTCCGTGCGGTCATCGAGGATCTGAAGGCTGGAGTCCGGGATTCCGAGGACATCTGGATGAAGAAGAACGGTCAGCCTGCTCTGGTCCGCTATATGGCAGTCCGTGATGATAAGGGCGATTATGTTGGAACCATGGAAGTGGTACAGGTTATGGACCAGATCGAGAAGCACTACAAGGAAGAAAATTTTTAAGAAAACTCCGTAAATCCGGATGCAGGTTTTCTAAAGAAGTGAGAATGGAACGTCAGCTGCCGGTTCCCTCCTGCAGTTTACGAAATCTTTCAAAAGGTGTATGCTTTTTAGGTTGCACCAGATGATATACTCCTGCGGGCAATCCCCGTGGGAGTTTTTAAATTAGGTTTCAGAAAGAGGCAGGCCGCATGACAGAAGAATGGATCGAATTACCCCATCGCATTTACCGGAAGGATGAAAACGGCAAGGTGATTGCAGAAATTTCCTTTCCGGAAACCAGTGAAGGAACCTGCACCATTAAGGAGGTTTTCTTTGATGAAGATTACCGGACCCTGGAAGAAACCGATGCCATGATCTTGCGGGCTGTATCAATGATCGAAAGCCGCGGAGAGAAAGTGAATTTCGAGCATCCTTATGCCAAAAAATGGCAGAGCGAGCATTGTAAATAAGCCGGAGGGAATACCTGCAGAAATAAAAGGAATACTTGCAGAATCAAGAGAAACACGGGAATCATTCCAGGGAGATTGGATTTGGAAGGGATCAGACGTATAAAACGCATAAGATGCATAAGAAGCATAGAAGGAAAATTATATGATCGGTCCGCCATCGATTTCAATCACCTGCTTTTTGACCGACGGAAGATCTGGGCCCTTTTGATTCCTTTGATGGGAGAGCAGCTTCTGACCAGTCTCATGGGCATGGCGGATTCCCTCATGGTGACCCGTGTCGGCTCGGCCGCCATCTCCGCGGTCTCCCTGACCGATTCCATCAACGTCCTGATGATCCAGATCTTCACCGCCCTGGCAACCGGCGGCACCATCATCTGTTCCCAGTATCTGGGCCATGAGGACCTGAAACGCGCCAATCATGCCGCCGAAGAGGTCCTTCTTTCCATCACCCTGATCTCAGCGGCTCTGGGCCTGACCTGCGTCCTCTTCCGGCTGCCTATCCTTCACCTGGTCTTCGGAAAGGTAGAGCGCGCCGTTATGAAGAACGCTCAGATCTACTTCCTTGTGACAGGCATCTCCTTCCCCTTCCTGGCCATCTATCAGGCCTGCGCTGCCTTCTATCGGGCCGGCGGCAACAGCCGTTTTCCCCTTACGATTTCTGTCATTGGAAATGTCATGAATATCATTGGAAATGCGGTCTACATTTTCGCCTTCCACTGGGGTGTCTTCGGAGCGGCTCTGTCGACACTGCTGTCCCGGATTTTTATCGCAGTTGTCATGCTTTATTTCCTCCATAAGCCGCGTCAGCCCATTGTACTGAAGGATCTTCTGCATGTAAGGCCGGACCTTCCCATGATCCGACGCATTCTGGCCATCGGCATTCCGTCCGGCATCGAAAACGGCATGTTTCAGTTCGGCAAGCTGGCTATCCAGTCCAGCGTCTCGACTCTGGGTACGGCTGCCATTGCAGCCCAGGCCATGGCCATTATCCTGGAAAATCTGAACGGCATTGCGGCCATCGGTATTGGAATCGGTCTTATGACCATTGTCGGTCAGACCCTGGGAGCCGGCCGGACGGAAGAGGCCAAGTACTATATTATCAAGCTGACCTTCTATTCCTTTTTCGTTATGATTGCGGGCTGCCTTCTGATCCGGGCCCTGACCGGTCCCATTCTTTTCCTGTCCGGCATGGAGAGGGCCAGTTCTGTCATGGTCATATCCATGATGAACTTTATTACCATTATGAAAATCCTGGTCTGGACGCCGGCCTTTATCCCGGCCTACGGCTTCCGGGCAGCCGGAGATGTGCGTTTCTCCATGATCTTTTCAACCATATCCATGTGGACGGCTAGAGTGCTTCTGGTAACTCTTCTGATCCGGGTCTTCGGCTTCGGACCGATTGCCGTCTGGTATGGCCAGGTTCTGGACTGGGCAGTCAGGGCAGCTGTTTATACCTGGCGCTATTTCAGCGGCCGCTGGCTCAGACACAAGATTATCTAAATTATTGATAAGAGACAGGCCTGACGGACGGCTCAGGGGAGAGCATACATTTGATCTGGCTCAAACAATAACCATAACTTTCTGACACTTCACCGCATTGGCGTAAATTTTTGTCAATTGTCCCTTAAAATCCTTTCAGTATACAAAATTTAGCAAGGTGTTATAATATGTATACAGAAGGAGGTAAGTCTAATGATGAGATTTACAAATGAGATCAGCCCCGAGGAAGCTCGTGAATATGGTCTTGAGGATCATAGCCTGACATCCGGTATCGATATGCGGAACCCTGTTCTTCAGGATATGTTCATTAAGACTAGCCGCCGGATTGATGAAAAAGCCAGCGATGTTCGTCATGACATGGGAATTATCACCAGACGGCTGCATCGTATCCACAAATAATTCCAGGGATGAAACCTGAAAAGACCCCGGAATTTCTTTTCCAATCTTTTGTATCCTACAGAAGATCAGAAAAGAAATTTCGGGGTCTTGTTTTTTCTATATCACACAGCCGGATCGTACGGAGCAGCTTGCATTCCAACTGCGGCCGGCGGACTGATTCCGGCACTGGTCTATATTTCTTACTCCAGCACGCCGGTTTCTTCCTTGGCCTTCTCGATCAGGGTATTGAGCTTCTTATTGGGGATGGCCAGGATCAGGCCCAGAAAGAGGGAGAAGCCGATGAAAGGAAGCAGGGACAATAGATTGGTCCAGTAGTCATTTCCATGCATGCCGCCAATACATTCCCGGACGGCGTTCATGCTGTACTGGAAGGGCATGAAGCGGTAGAAGACCCGGTAGGGCTTTGGCAGGACCTCGATCGGGAAGGTTCCGCCGGATCCGGCCACCTGGATGACCATGAGGACGACGCAGACCGCTTCTCCGACCGTTCCCATGGCATAGGTCAGGGAATACATGAGAAGGGTGAAGGTCAGGCTGGTCAGGGCGCAGGCCAGATAGAAGAGGATCGGGTGGTGGCACTGGATCCGGACATAGAAGATGGCACCAAGGACTGTGATCGCTGTCTGCATCTGGCCGATCAGAAAGAAGATGATGTATCTCCCGAAATAGGACTGGTAGTTCCGAAGTTTCGGAAATTCCGCGGGATGCAGAATTTTCGTATGGATGATGGCGATGAGGATGACGGCACCGACCCAGATGGACAGGATGATGTAGAAGGGCGCTGTGCCGGAGCCGTTATTGGCTACGGAATATTCGGCCTTGGTTACGAGGCTGACCGGGCTTGAGACAAAGTCGGAGATCAGTTCCGGATCGGTCTGGATCAGATTCAGAAGATAGGCATACTGGTCATTCTGGCTTAAGGATTCCATGTCGGCTATCAGATCCTCGAGTTTCTTCTGAAGCTCCTGGACCTCAGCCTTGGAAGCTTCCAGTCCCTGTTTGCCGAATTTCATCATATCGGGGTAGCTCGAGAGAGCTCCGCTTAAGCGGCTGATATTGGAATCGGAGAAGTTCAGGAGATCTCTGGCCTCATCCAGGGATTTCTGAATGGAGGACATGGTGTCGTGAAGCCTGGGACTTACGGTATTCTCATATTCCCCTTTCAGGTCTGTAAGCCCGTTTTTTACACTGACAAAGTCATCGGTCAAACGATCGGATAGATCCTGGATCTTACCTTTTACCAGGTCTCCCGCCTGATCCAGTTCCTTCAGATCCGCTATGGTCTGATCGAAATCCGCATTGATTTCCTTGAGCTGGTCTGAGGTATAGCCAGCCGTCTGCAGGGTCTGATTGAGAGAGTCACGGAGGGATTGTGCGGCCGTGATCAGGCTGGATGCGGAATTGGACTCGATGGCAGCTCCGCTTTTAATAACGGTTATGATCTGGCTGGCGGAGGACTGGATGCCGTCGACCTCAGTCTGGATTTCACTTAGGGGTGAGGAGACCAGGTCGGAGGCCTTCTCGGCCTGATCTTTGGCGCTGTCCAGGGAGTCGGAGGCCTGATCGGCCATGGTCTTTCCGCTGTCGGCGATCTGTCCCAGTTCCTGGGTGACGGCGGCGGAGGCATCGGACAGGCTCTGGGCGGAATCAATCAGGCTCATGTAGGAATCCAGGACGGTGGTGAGAACCGTCAGATCCTGATCCATCTGCTTCATCCGAAGCAGGGCGCTGCTGCTCAGCTGGTCCTTCTGGTTAGTGGAAACCGCATAGTTGGAAACCTGGACCAGGGCCGAAGCCAGGGTGGAGATGAAGGCATGGTTGACCTCCTCCTGGACCGTAGTCTTGACCTTTCCGGTGATTTTCGGCGCTATGGCGTTCTTCTTTTCATTTTCGTAATAGGAGATTTCCGGATGCTCGGGATTGCCGCCCAGGAAGGATATCATGTTTTCCGAGAAATCCTTGTCGATAATCAGGGCCGCATAGTACTTGCCGGAGCGGACGCCCTCAATGGCGGAATTGGAAGATTTTGGGAATTTCCAGTCGATGGTCTTGTTCTGCTTCAGATTGTCGATGACGATGCTTCCGATATTGAGGTGGAAGGTCTCGATGTCGGTGCCGCTGTCAGAGGATGCGACAGCGACCTGGAGCTTTCCGGTAGCTTCGGGGCCGTAAGGATCCCAGTTGGAGAAGATATTGAACCAGGCATAGAGACAGGGAATGACGGTCAGTCCCATGATGACGACGATAGCGACCACGTTTGTGGCCAGCCGCCTGATATCGGAGATAAAAATGCGGATGATGTTGCTCATGATGTCCTCTTATTGCTTTTCTGAGTCTTCAGGATTCTCTGTCTGTTCAGCCCGTGATGATTCTTCTGTATGGGAATCCCTGCTTTTTTCAGTCTGTTCGTTTGGAAATTCTTCTTTATCAGAATGATCGGAATCATTGGAATCCTTCTTCATCTCTGTCAGGGATTCCCTTGTCAGTTCCGTGGCATTCTTGATCTTCTGGTTCAGCTCTTCCTGGATTTCCTGGACCTTCTCCCGGAACTCCGCCTTTAATTCTTCCTTCTTCTCATCGACCCGGTCATCGAAGGCATCGACCTTCTCCGTGACCGCCTTTCCTGCACTGCTCACGGTGGCGCCGATCAGAATCTTCGGCTCTTCCTCCTCGGAGTCCTCGGGGCTTTCCCCGCGGAAGGTCTTCATTTGTTCCTGCAGCTTATAATCCTGATACTCGACATACATGAGGTAGAAGGCGATGCCGAAGAGGGACAGGATCCAGAGGATCAGAAAGAAGAGTTTGCTGGCATCGGTGACAAAACAGAGAAAGAGGAAGATCAGGGGAAAGAAGATATTGACCTTCAGTCCGACCCGGATCCTTTTCTGGTTCTTTTCATGCACCGACTGCTCATAGTCCATGAAATGGTTGTAGAGGCGCTCATAGTCCTCGGGTTTAAATTTCTTACTCATCACATCATCTCCGTATCGTGCATCCGCTTCTCCATGAAGTGGCTGAGCTCGTGCAGGGGCTTCTGGACCAGAAGGCCGATGCCGAGCGACACCAGAAGGAAGACGGACTCCTGCAGCAGGTAGAATTCGTAGTTATGGCCGTACATGCCTCCGATGCATTCCCGCATGGCGTTGATGGCGTAGGGGAAGGGGAAGAAAATGTAGACCTTCCGGAAGAATTCCGGCAGAAGCTCTATGGGGTAAGTCCCGGAGGATCCGGCGATCTGAATGACGACCAGGACGACCGCGATGGCCTTTCCGACATCATGGAAGGCAACGACCAGTGAGTAGATCAGAAGAGTAAAGGTCAGTGAGGCGAAGGCGCAGGCGAACCAGAAACGGAAGGGATGGAGACACTGGACCTTGAAGAGAAAGAGGTCTCCGAGAACGGTGACCAGGGTCTGAAGCTCCGCCAGGGTCAGGAAGGTAAAGAAGCGTCCGAAGAAACGCTCTGCAGAGGTGGAGCCCGGGTAGCGCTTCTTGTCGGGGCGGACCTTCATGACGGCTGTCAGAATCAGGGCGCCGACCCAGATGGCCAGGGTGGTATAGAAGGGCGTTACCGAAGACCCGTAATTTGCCACCGGGTAGATGGCCGAGGACTTGATGGTGACCGGGGAGGAGAAGAAGGAAGCATAGAGATTGGGATCCCCGGACAGAGTGTTCATGAGGATTTTGACTTTTTCGTCTTCCTTGGCAGTCCGGACCTTGTCAATGGTTTCAGTCAGGCGGTCGGACAGGGCCGAAAGCACTTCTTTTGTGTTGGTAAGGGAGGTGTTCCCGGATGAGATGGTGACCTGGAGAGCTCCGAAGACATTGCCCATGCCGGACAGGGTGTCGGACATGGAGGACATGAGAGAGGAGGCCTGATCCAGAGTCTGGCTGGCCGAATCCAGGGCTGAATTCATGACGGGAAGAAGCTGGTTCTTGTACTGGTTTCTCAGGTTCTGCACCTGGGCAGAGGCATCGGCATAGCGGGTCTTCAGATTCTGAATCATCTGAGAGGTGATTTCCCTGGCGGTCTGATCGTTTTCCAGCTGCAGCAGCTGATTCTCAATCTGGCCGGCTGTGGAAAGCATCTGATTCAGGGCAGTCTTCAGATTCTTTTCCCAATCCGTTTCTTCGGACATGGAATCCCGGAGAGTCTCGAGTTCCTTCTGAATGGAATCCGCTTCCTCAGAAGCAGCTTTCTCTTTGTCTTTCAGCTGGCTGATTTCCTGATTTGCTTTCGTACTGGCTTCCTTCGAGAGATCGGTCTGGGACAGGTCAATGGCAGCCAGCTGGTCGGACATGGAAGAGAGCTTTGTCTGCAGATCTGCGATTCTCTGATCCACATCATTGGAGAAGGCCTGGACCGACTGCCTTGCGGCATCGATCGAGTCGCCGGTTTCCTTCAGAGACTGGGATTCATTCGATGTGCCCTTTTCTGCCTTTGCCACATCATCTGATGCAGCGCTGACGGCCTCAGAGAGAGCGGCATTGCTGGTCTGGACCTGGTCGATAACGGATTCATAATTCTTAAGCTCCGTGTTCAGATCCTCCATCCGGCTGATGATCTGATCCACGCCGCCCTGGGCCTTGATATCCTCGGCAAGTCCGTTGGCATCGGTGAAGACGGACTTGGCCATGACCTCAATGAACTGGTTGTTGACATTGGAAAGAACGGTTTCTGCAACCGTGTCTGTGATCTTATTTGCGACCGGATTCTTTTTCTGGTTCTGATAGAAGGTGATGGAAGGACGGTCTACATTTTTCGTGAAGACATTGTACATGGAATAGGTGAAATCCTTTGGAACGACCAGGGCACCGTAGTATTTTCCCGAACGGACGCCCTCGATGGCATCCTCCTTGCTGTCGGGGAAAACCCAGTGGATCTTCTTGTTTTCCTTCAGGCTTTCCAGGATCTGCTTTCCTGTGTTTTCGGTCGTCTGGTCCTCGGTGATATAGTCCCGGTCCAGGGAGACTGCGGCCAATGTCAGGTTCTGGGTATTGCCGTAGGGGTCCCAGTTGGAGTAGATATTGAGCCAGGCATAGAGGGCCGGCAGGACCGAAACGCCAAGGATGATGACAAGGACAAGAAAATTCCGAAGCAGATGCTTCATGTCGTCCAGAAAGATTTTACGTGCCATGTTCATGGATTTATTCCTTAATGATCTTCTTTATTGGTCTGTGAAATGTAGAGCGGTATCATCCGAAGAGACCGGCAGATTCTGCTTTCATACAGGTTCTCGAAATATATCTGCTCGAGTGCAGAATCATCTCAAATTATACCACGAAGCGGGAGTAAAAATACAGGGCATAGAGGCCGGAAAGGAATCCGCCCTTGAAATTCCCTGATGAATTGTCTATAGTATTGGATAACGATGTTACACATCAACGTGTAAAAGTGAAAATAATAAAAAATCTTTCAGAGAAAAGCTATAATAGGTACAAATGACTCAGATGACTGATTGAATGCAGGCTAGGAGAAGATACTATGGAAATGCAGATGGACTTCAAACGCAGACTCCCCATACCTAAGGAGATCAAGGAAATGTTTCCCCTCCGGGAGGATGTCAAGGAACTGAAGGAACGGCGGGACCAGGAGATCCAGAAGATCTTCCGCGGAGAAGACAAACGGCTGATTCTTCTGATCGGCCCCTGCTCGGCCGACCGTGAGGATGCCGTCCTTGACTATATGACCAGACTCCGCGGTCTTCAGGATAAGGTCAAGGATAAGATCTATATGATTCCCCGGGTCTATACCAATAAGCCAAGAACCACAGGCATGGGCTACAAGGGAATGACAACCCAGCCGGATCCGACCAAGGGAGCTGATGTCCTGGCCGGCCTGATCGCCATCCGCCAGCTTCATACCAAGGTCGTCGAAGAGACCGGTTTTACCTGCGCGGATGAAATGCTCTATCCGGCCAACCACCGTTATCTCTCGGATCTTCTGGCCTATGTGGCAGTCGGCGCCCGGTCGGTAGAGAACCAGGAGCATCGTCTGACCGCCAGCGGCGTTGGAATCCCGGTCGGCATGAAGAATCCGACCGGCGGTGATATTTCCGTCATGATGAATTCCCTGATCGCCGCTCAGAACGGCCATACCTTCATTTATAGAAACTGGGAGGTTCAGACCAGCGGAAATCCCTATACCCACTGCATCTTAAGAGGCTATGTCGACAAGTTCGGCAGATCCCATCCCAACTATCATTATGAGGATATCCTGTCCCTGGCCGATGCCTATGCGGCTCATCCGGACCTCAAGTATCCTTCGGTCATCATCGACTGCAACCATAATAATTCGGGCAAGAAGTATATGGAACAGATCCGGATTGCCAAGGAAGTCATGCAGAGCCGGGCTCTCTCTCCGGATATCCACAAGCTGGTCAAGGGCTTCATGATCGAGTCCTATCTGGAGGACGGCAATCAGCCGGTCGGCGGCGGAGTCTACGGAAAGTCCATTACAGACGCCTGCCTGGGCTGGGACAAGACCGAGCGCCTGGTTCAGGAGCTGGCGGAGATGGTGTAAGATCCGGATGAAAAATTTAGACCAGAAAGCTGCTGTGACCGCTCTCGATTTCGAGAGGATTGCAGCAGCTTTTTTATGCCCATGAGATCCGTCCTTTCCCTGAACGGAAGAATCTTTGGCTGTTTTCTGACGGATCCTATGGTGATTTTAAAATAAACTGTTTCCATAAAATTAAAAGTATTAATGTAATAACTTGATCCAAAGGAAACTTCAGCCAAAATGTGCCCTGAGGATCCGAATTAAAGCTGAAAAAACCGTTGAAAGCCAAAAAGAAAAAACGTATACTGTTTCTAGATAATTAATAATTTTAATTAAAATGAGATTTAGAGAGAATCTTACAGATGGAACAGATAGGGGGTTATCTGTAAATGAGGGGATCCGATCGTATCGAGGACGTTCTGTCCGGTCTGACTTTATCCTGTGCCTATGGCAGGGATCAGTTTTCCATGAGTCATGGAAGCTTTCACTATAAGAGAAAAGAATGGGGAGAGAAGCAGCTCCTCCGCCAGGAGGGGGATCCCTTTCTCTTCCGGGATGCATCAGGGACTCTGTCTTTCCGTCTTCATCAGGAATGGCTGACCGGAGAAGAAAGCGGGATCTGCCACATCTATTTCACAAGAGAAAGAACAGGCCGGACGGCAAAGGAGCCCAACCGCTTCACTCTGACCCTTCCGGCAGAAGCGAAAGAGCGGATTTACGGTTGCGGAGAGACCTATGTCCGTCTGAATCTGAAAGGCGAAAAGGTCCGGATTTTCGTGGCCGAGCACCAGAATGCAGGGCGGATCGGAAAGAAGCTGATCCGGGAAAAGATTCTGGGCCGCCATCCCGAACACGTCATGCCTTTTTCGGCCTATGAATCCTATTATGCCCAGCCGACCTTTGTTTCCAGTCTCTGTTATTTTGTCCATGTCAATACAAAGCGTTATGCGGAATTTGACTTCCAGGAACTGGACCGGACAAAGCTCTGCCTGGAGGAACTGCCGGATCTGTATATCGGTGATGCAGACGGCTTTCCGGCCTTATCCTTCAAGTTATCCGCATTGTTAGGCCGGCAGAAGGTTCTTCCTGACTGGATCAATCAGGGTGTCATCCTGGCCGTTCAGGAGGGCGTAGATAAGATCAATGAGAAAATTGAAAAAGCCGAGGCTCACGGTGTAAAAATCGCTGGTATCTGGTCCCAGGACTGGTGCGGCTGCCGGAGGACCGGCTTCGGCTATCAGGTCATGTGGAACTGGCGTGCAGATGAGGGGCCGGACGGCCAGTATCCGGATCTGAAAAAGCACATTGCAGAATGGGAGAAGAAGGGGATCGCCTTTCTGGGCTACATCAATCCCTTTATCGCCCTGGAAAAGGATCTCTATCAGGAAGCCTCGGAAAAAGGCTACTGTGTCAAGGATAAGGAAGGAAAGGACTATCTGGTCAAGATCACGACCTTCCCGGCTGCCATGGTGGATTTCACAAATCCCGAGGCCTATGCCTGGTACAAGAATCTGATCAAGGAAAATATGATTGGCATCGGCATGAAGGGCTGGATGGCGGATTTCGGAGAATACCTGCCTCTGGACTGTGTCCTTTCCGATGGCTCGGATCCCATGGACCGTCATAACGACTGGCCGGCCATCTGGGCGAAAATGAACCGCGAGGCCATTGAAGAGACAGGAAATGCCGGAAGGGTCTTCTTTTTCACCCGGGCCGGATCTACGGAAACCATCAGGAATTCCATGATGATGTGGACAGGTGATCAGCATGTAGACTGGTCGGTGGATGACGGACTGCCATCGGTCATTCCGGCAACTCTGTCCCTGGCTATGAGCGGCTTTGCCATCACCCATTCGGATGCCGGCGGCTATACCACGGTCATGCATATGCGGCGGACCAAGGAGCTTCTGATCCGCTGGGAGGAGATGAATGCCTTCAGTCCTCTTTTCAGGACCCATGAGGGAAATCAGCCGGCCAACGATGTCCAGTTCGATGATGACGAGGAGCTGCTTGCCGTATTGGCTGAGACCAGCCGCTGGCACAGCCTTCTGTCCGGCTATCTTAAGAAATGCATGAAAGAGGCGGAGGACTATGGCCGTCCGGTCATGCGGCCGCTCTTTTATCACTATGACGAGGACTTCTGCTTCGACGAAAAGACCGAATATCTCCTGGGGAGAGATCTTCTGGTCGCGCCAGTCTTAAAGGAAGGCCAGAAAGAGAGGCTGGTTCATCTGCCCGGGGACCGCTGGAGGGACCTCTGGACCGGGGAAGCCTATGAGGGCGGTGTCTATACCCTTTCTGCACCGCTTCATAGAATACTGGTATTTGCAAGAGAAAGCGAAGAGGGAGAAGAAATTCGGAATCTCTTTTCCGGGGAAAAGTGAGTTTTTGTTTTAAAAGCATTGGGGGTAAAACATGAATACATCGGGGAAAACAGGAAAAAACAGCTTCCGCAGTAAATGCGCCTATGGCTTTGCGGATATCTATGGCGGCGGAGCCTTTGTCATCATATCGACATTTTTTACGGTCTTTCTGACCAAGGCTCTGGGCATGCCGGTTGCTCTGGCCGGAACTATTCCATTGATCGGAAAGGTCTGGGATGCCGTTACCGATCCCATCATGGGAAATATTGTGGACCGGACCTCCTCTCGTTTCGGAGCCAAGCGCTTCTATCTTCTGATTGGAAGCTTCTGCTCGGGAATCTCCTTCCTTCTGATGTGGGTCCATCTTTCATCAGGTTCCATGACTGCGGCCTACATTTTCTACATGCTCATGTATATGCTCTTCTCGACCGGATTTACCATCGTCATGGTTCCCTATAATGCCCTTCTTCCGGACATGATCGAGGACTATACGGAGCGGGCAGGCTATTCAGGCGTCCGCATGATGTTTTCAACCTTCGGCGCCATTCTGGCCGGTCTGATCCCGTCTCTTCTGATCCGGGACAATACCAATCCGGGCCAGTATTTCCTGGTGGCTCTGATTTTCTCTGTTATCTTCTTTATCGTGATTCTGATCACCTTCCTCGGCACCTGGGAGAAGAGGAGAGAACCGGTCCGGGTCAGCCTGACCAAGAGCTTTACCCAGAGCCTGACTGTCTATAAATCCAGATCCTACCGGATTTTCATCGCCATTTTCCTGACCGGCCAGGGAGCCGCGGATTTCGTGACCGGACTTGCCGTCTATTATGTGGACGATGTCCTGAATGCCTATGGCGGCGGCCGTTTCACCTATCTAATGGCTGTCATTCTTTTATCCCAGTTCGTCGGAACCATCCTTCTGTCGCCTCTTATGGCAAAGACCTCGAAGAAGCTTCCGCTTCTCCTGGGTTTTCCTATCCGGATTGCCGCAACTCTGGCTCTGCTTTTCTTCTCCTATGACGGAGCGGATTTCAGGGTTATCCTGGCCCTGTCTTTTATCATCGGCCTCGGTATGGCAGGATCCTCGACAACCATCTACGCCATCCTTGCCGACATGGCGGATGTGGATATGCTGATCACGTCCTTGAACCGGCCGGGAACCTGTTCTGCCATGGCAACCTTCATCCGGAAGATTGCGACCGGCCTTTCCTCAACCATTATCGGCCTTCTTCTCGGAGCTGTCGGCTATAACGAGAAGCTTGCTGCAGAGGGAGCCCGCCAGGCCCTTTCCACCCAGCACGGTATCGCCATGATCTATATTTTCGCACCCATTATTCTCATGGTTCTGGCCATCATTTTCACTGTCCTCTTCCCCATGGAGAAGAAGGAATTTGCCATCATTCATAAGGATATCGCCCGGAGACAGGGACAGGACATGTCCAAGGCCAGCCCGGAGGAGATCCGGATCATTGAGAAGGTCACCGGCTTCTCCTATGAGAGACTCTGGAATCCGGAAAATGCCATGAAGTTCCGGGTGGCAGAGAAGTGAGACAACTGCGGATATCAATGGTTTTGACTGAATAAATCAGCGGAAAATGAAAGCCATACAGGAAAAGCTAATGAAGGGGAAATTTTAAGAAAAGGGGTAAGACAATGGATATGTTACAGCGTTTGAACGAAGTCAATGATATCCTGATTCACAGTGTGGACGAGGAAATTTTCAAAACCTACGGAAGGATCGTGAGGGGTTACGACTTTTCGGATCTGATTTCCTATATGGAAAAGGAGACCGCGATCCCGGAGGATGGCAATGTCTATGTCGCATCGGTCCCGGACATGGAGAAGCTCCCCGTAAAGGATGACATCCAGGCCGTCCTCTACGGAGGCATGCCCATCCAGATCGGCTACTGTAACGGCAGAAACACGACCTATAACGGCTTCGAATACCATAAGGGGTCGGAGATCAATGTGGCCGTCACCGACTTCATGCTGGTCCTGGGCCACAGCTGGGAGATCCGGGATAATCACTTCGATAATAAGGATGCCTGCGCTTTCTTTGTTCCAAAGGGCTGCGCCATCGAGATGTATCAGACGACCCTTCATCTGTCCCCGCTTCGGGTGACCGACCGTGGCTTTAAGGGCATCGTGATCCTGCCGCGCGGAACCAATACGCCTCTGACGGAAGAGGAGCGGGAGAGGAATGCAGCAGGAAAAGCAGATGCAGCGGGCAGTGGCCGGATGGAAAATCCAGACCTGGCGGCAAATACAGACCTGGAAGGACAGCTCCTTCTCCAGCGGAACAAGTGGGTTATCGCACATCCCGACCGGGAGCCTCTGATCCGCCAGGGCGCCTTCCCCGGCATTATCGGAGAAAACAAGGAACTGAAATATTAAGTGGAAAGTGAGGAAAACACTATGAAAGCATTTGAAGTCGCCTATATTCCCATCGGCGTCCCGACCTATGAGCTGGTCAGCGCCGGACAGGAATTTGAAGAGTCCAAGGCTCTTCTCCATTCGCTCTGTGACAATGTAAAAAGCCCCGAGGAGATGCTGCTCGGAATCGATAAATTGAAAGCCTTTCTGGATACCATCGATCCGGATCTGATTATTCTTCAGAACATCACCTTTGCCAATGCGGCCTTCGCGACAGAGGTTCTGGCCCGATTCAACTGTCCCGTCCTTCTCTGGACCCTGCGCGAACCGGCCATCGACGGCACCCGCCTCCGCCTGAATTCCCTGACCGGCGCCTATTCGGCGGCCAATACCTACCGCCAGTTCAGGAAGGAGCCTCTGGACTACATCTTCGGCGCCCCGGACGAAGAGGAGGTGAAGAAGACCATCGGAGCAGCCATACGCGCTGCACATGTCCGTTTTGATCTCCGTCATCTGAAAATGGCCTCCATCGGCCACACGCCCCAGGGCTTCGGCTTCGGACGCGCTCTGGACGGAGAAATGAGGACCGCTTTCGGCGTGGACCTCGAATGCATCGAGGCAAGACAGCTGATCGAAAAGGCAAAGTCCTTCAGCGAGGAAGAAATTCAGACCTATCTCGAGGATGCCGAAAACCGTACGGTCGGCCTGGAACAGACGCCGGAAAAGAACCGCCTGGACTTTGCCCGCCTCTATAAGGCCTATAAGGACTATGTCGATGAAAACGGCATCGGTGCTCTGGCATCCCGCTGCTGGCCGGATTTCTTCACCGAATTCGGAACTCCGGTCTGCACGGTTCTCGGTATCCTGAATGATCTTGGAATTCCGGCGGCCTGCGAGGTCGACGCCTATGGAGCTCTTTCCATGTATGTCGGCCAGGAGCTGGCCGGCGGACCCTCCTTCTTCGGAGATCCGGTTTCCCTGGATGATAAGGAGGGAACTGTAACCTTCTGGCACTGCGGCATGGCGGCCTGCAGCCTGGCAAGAACAGATACCGGAGCCCTGATTGGAGAGCACTGCAACCGTCATATCGGACCGACCCTGGAATTCGGCTGCAAGGAATGTAAGGAGGTAACGATTTTCCGAATTGGCAAGGACCCGGATGGAAAGTTCCACTTCTTGATCGCTCCGGGCGAAGCTCTGGATAAACCCAAGCAGTTCTACGGTACCTCGGTTGTCGTAAAGACAAACCACGATGCCAAGGATTTCGTCTATCAGACCATTCAGGAAGGCTGGGAGCCCCATTACGTCGTGATCTATAAAAATGTGGCAAAGGAGCTGGAAATCCTTGGCCACGAACTCAATATCCCGGTTGAAATTTTTTGACTGAAATAAAAAGATGGCGGATTATTTATGAAATATAGGGCAGTCGGATGAAACTCGAAAGAGCATCCGGCTGCCTTTTAGGTTGAAAAATTGGCATTATTTAAAAACTCTTAATCAAAAACAAAAAACATTTCTGGAAAGACGCCAAAATATCATGAAAAATGGCCATTTTTGCCTTGACACTGCTGATAAGCAAGCCTATATTAGACATAGATAATTAAAACAATTAAATATATGCAGAAAATCTAAAAAGCCCAGGAGAAAGGGATCCATTCATCAAAAGATGAAAAATCCTGGGAAAAGGGGAAAAAGAAAATCTGTGAAAGAGAAAGTGAGGGGACTTTTCATGAATTGGTTTTATACGGAACCGGTGAATATCCGTTTCGGCGAGGGGGTCCGGAAGACGCTGCCGGAAGTTGCAGCGGAGCTGGGCTTAAAGAAGGGCATCCTGGTATCGGATCCCTTTTTTGCACAGAACGGCCTGGCCGATCAGATCGTAAAGGACAGTAAGGGGCTTCTGATCGCTGTCTACAGCCAGATCTCTCCCAATCCGGAGGTCAGCGAGGTTGATGCCTGTGCCGATGTCATCCGCAAGACCGGAGCCGAGTTTATTGTCGCCCTGGGCGGCGGCTCTTCTATGGACTGCGCCAAGAGCGCCTCGGTGGTCTGCTTTACCAATGATTCCATTGAGAAATATCACATGACAGGAGCTGCTCTTCCCGATAAGCACATCCCGATCATCGCTCTGCCGACAACGGCCGGCACCGGATCGGAAGTCACCTGCGTATCCGTTCTTTCCAACCATGCCAAGGGAAAGAAGGGCCCCATCAATAACGATCTTTTCTATCCGGCCATCGCTCTGATCGATCCGGAGCTCACCTACAGTCTTCCAAAGAAACAGACCGCATCCTGCGGAATCGATGTTCTCTGCCATGCCGTGGAAGGCTTCTGGTCTAAAGGCCATCAGCCCATCTGCGATGCCCTGGCTCTGCATGCCAGCCGTCTGGTCTTTCAGTATCTCCGCCGGGCCTATGAAAACGGAGAGGACCGGGAGGCCAGAGAGAAGATGGCGGAAGCCTCGGTCATCGCCGGTATGGCCTTCACCCTGCCGAAGACGACAAGCTCTCATGCCTGCTCCTTCCCCCTGACCAATCTCTATCGCATTCCCCATGGTGAGGCCTGCGGAATGACTCTGGATTATTTTGCCCGCGTCAATGCCAGGGCGGAAGGCGAGATCGGGGAGCGGATCAATAGCTTTGCCAGAGAGCTTGGTTATAAGGACATGCTCGATATGGCGGATGCCATCACCGAGCTGAAGAAGGATATCGGCCTCCGCATGGATCTGAAGGACTTTAACCTGACTGATGAAGAGGTCGAGACCCTGGTTCAGACCAGCCATCACCCCAATATGCTCAATAATCCGGTTGAGATTACGGATGAGATCCTGCGGGATATGTACAATTCCTTCCGTTAAACAGAAGAATCTGAAAGGCCAGGCTTAGGGTTTTGCCTGGAGCAGATAACCAAATACAGTACAGATATCTGACCGGACAATTCAGAAAGGACTGAAATGGACAAGTACAGAGACTTACAGAAGAAAGCAATGACCATCCGCGAGCTGACTATGAAGACCATTGGCCACCGCGGCTTCGGCCATATCGGAGGATCGCTGGACCTGGCAGAGGTCATGAGCGTTCTCTATTTTGATGCTATGCGGGTGGATCCGAAGAATCCCGACTGGGAGGACCGGGACCGCTTTGTTCTATCCAAGGGCCACGGCGGACCGGCCGTCTATGCGACTCTGGCCCTGAAGGGCTATTTTCCGGAGAGCGAGCTTATGACCTTAAACCAGCCGGGAACCCATCTTCCCAGCCACTGTGACCGGAAGCTGACCACCGGAATCGACATGTCAACCGGTTCCCTGGGCCAGGGCTTTTCGACAGCCGTCGGCATGGCCCTTGCGGCAAAGATGGACCGGCGCGACATCAGGGTCTATTCTATTATCGGTGACGGAGAATCGCAGGAGGGACAGATCTGGGAAGCCGCTCTGCTCGGCGCATCGAGAAAACTCGACAATCTGATCGCTTTTACCGACTACAACAAGATGCAGATCGACGGCACCATTGAAGAGATCAATGGCCTTTATCCCCTGGATGAAAAGTGGAAATCCTTCAACTGGCATGTCCAGGCTGTGGACGGCCACGACTGCAGAGCCATTTCCCTGGCCATCGACAATGCCAAAAAGATCCAGGGCAGACCCCATATGATCATCTTAAATACCATCAAGGGCAAGGGCGCCTCCCACTGGGAAAACAAGGTCTCCTGCCATAACGATAACAATATTACCGAGGAACTCACCCGGCAGGCACTGGAAGAGATGAAGGAGGCGGAAAAGGATGTTTGAACTGGAAGACAGATGGCTGCGCGAGACCTACGTCGACTGCCTGATTGAATATGCAAAAAAGGATCCCCGGATCGTCATCCTCGAAGCCGATCTCTCCAACGCCGGCGGAACCAAGCGCTTCACAGCTGAATTTAAGGGGACCAGAACGATTGACTGCGGCATCCAGGAAGCCAACATGATCGGCGTTGCGGCAGGTATGAATGCCATGGGAAAGATTCCCTTTACCCATACCTTCACACCTTTTGCCACCAGGCGTTGCTGCGACCAGGTGACCCTGTCCGTTTCTTATGCCGGACTCAATGTCAAGATGATGGGTTCGGACCCCGGCGTAACCGCGGAAATGAACGGCGGTACCCATATGAGCTTTGAGGATGTCTCTATCATGCGGAATATCCCGGGCATGGTGATTTTCGAGCCGGTGGATTCAGCTCAGCTCAAGGCTGTATTTCCGCAGATCCTCGACCACGACGGACCGGTCTATATTCGGCTCCTTCGAAGGAATGCCGTAAAGATCTGGGAGGATGGCGAGAGCTTCACTCTTGGAAAGGGAAAGAAGCTTCGGGACGGACAAGATGTCTCGATCTTCGCCAGCGGCATCGAGGTGACAGAGGCTATGAAGGCTGCCGAGGAACTGGAAAAGCAGGGCATTGAGGCGGATGTCATCAATATCCATACCGTAAAGCCATTGGATACGGACATGGTTCTGGAAAGCGCGGGAAAGACCGGCGCAGTAGTAACCGCTGAGAATCATTCGATTATCGGCGGACTTGGCAGTGCCGTTGCGGAGACTCTGATCGAAAACCATCCGGTTCCCATGAAGCGGGTCGGCGTTACCGATCATTTCGGCGAGGTCGGAAAGACCGATTATCTGATGGATAAATACGGACTCAGGGCGAAGGATATTGTAAATGCTGCAAAGCTTGCCATCGGAATGAAGTAGGAACGACTGAAACAGAAAAACAGGCTTCCAAGAGAATGTTTTTGGAAAAGGTCTATATTTCAAACCGGCTGATAAATAAATCAAAAGGAGGAAAAATGGATAAGAGAATTGTTATCGGATCGGACGGATCCGGATTTGAATTAAAGGAAGCTGTAAAGAAGCATCTGATCGAGGAGGGCTACGAGGTCACGGATCTCGGCACCCAGAGCGCCGATCAGCCGAGACCCTATTATGAGGTGGCCCATGAGGTCGCACCGAAGATTTCGACCGGCGAATTTGAGCGCGGCATCCTGATCTGCGGCACCGGCATGGGTATGAATATCGTGGCCAACAAGTTCCCCCATGTCTATGCGGCAGTCTGCGAGAACACCTATGCAGCCATGAAGGCCAGAGCCATCAACAATGCCAATGTCCTGACCATGGGCGGCTGGATCACCGGATCCTTCGCCGGCTGCGATATCGTGGATACCTTCCTGAACACGGATTTTCTGGAGAACCTCGAGGACTGGCGGCAGAAGAATCTGACCCGTGCTTTCGCCCGGGTCCGGGACTATGAGAAGGAAATCTACAAGGAATAAGGAGGACTGGAACTCCGGATGTCTGATCTTGGACAGGACTTGGAGCTTATGGCTGTATGAACAGATCGGCGGCCGGATGAAAACAGAAAAAACGGGTTCGGGGGAACCTGCTTTTGAGATAAAAATCAAGTATGAAAGCAATCAGCTGACTGAAAGAGGGGTATGAGATGAAATATTTTCTGGACAGTGGAAAAATCGACGAGATCCGTTATGCCTACGACAATTTCGGCATCGACGGCGTAACGACCAATCCCAATCACATCAAGAATTCCGGCAAGCCGTTTCTGACGGTCGTGCAGGAGGTGGCGGATTTCATTAGGGAGGCCGGCCTGGAGGGGCAGGATAAGTTCCCGGTTTCCTTTGAGATCAACCCGCATTTTTTGACTGCAGAGGACATGATGGAGGCCGCAAGGAAGGTTTCCTCCTACTGCGAGAACTATGTGATCAAGATTCCCTGCTGCGAGCAGGGCCTGATCGCTGCAAAGAAGCTGGAGGAAGAGGGCATCCGGACCAATGTGACCCTGGTATTTTCTCCTTCCCAGGCCATTCAGGCAGCCCGGATCGGCGCAAAATTTGTCTCTCCCTTCATCGGATGGAAGGAGAATTCCGGTGATGACGGCCAGACTTATGTTAAGGAGATCGCCGAGATCTATGCCATCTATGGCTATGATACCGAGATTATTGCGGCAGCCTGCCGGAATGGACGCCAGATTTCCGAGATGGCAAAGGCAGGTGTCGATATCGTGACTGCAGGCCTTCAGGTCTATAAGGACAGCTTCTATCATCCCTTTACCGATTATGGCCTGAAGAAATTCCAGAATGCCTGGGATAACACGGTTGGAAATTCATGAATCATTGCCAGGAGCGGATCTGAAGAGTGCCAGCTGCGCAGAGGATCCGCTGCTTACACTTATGACATCCATATCATCAGATAGAAAAGGGGCAGAACATGGCTAAGTTAGGAAAGCTTGCAGAAAGCGTTAAGAAATTTCCGCAGACCGATCTCTGGATGGATTCCTGCGGAGAAGAGGAACTGAATTACGGCCTTGAGCGAGGAATCGTCGGGGCAACCTCCAATCCCATCATTGTCGGATCAGTAGTAAAAGAAGAGATGGATCTCTGGGAACCGGAGATTAAAAAGCTGATCAGGGACATGCCGGAAGCGACAGAGGATGAGATTACTTGGGCACTGATCGATGAGGTAGGAGCACTTCGGAGTAAGAAGCTGCTTCCGAAATTTGAGGAGTATAAGGGAAAGAAAGGCCGTCTCTCCATTCAGGTCAATGCCAAATATTACCGGAATGCATCGAAGATGGTTGAGCAGGCTATGCATTTAAATTCCCTGGGCGAAAACATGATGATCAAGATTCCGGCATCGGAGGCCGGCATCCGGGCCATAGAAGAGGCAACCTACCGGGGAGCCTCGACCAATGCGACCGTATCCTTTACGGTTGCCCAGGCAGTTGCAGTAGCAGAAGCTGTAGAACGGGGCCTGAAGCGCCGGGAGGCCGAGGGACTTCCGACAGAAAATATGGGACCGGTCTGCACCATCATGATCGGCCGGACCGATGACTGGCTGAAGAAGTACTGCAATGAGACCGGTCTGATCGTAAACCCGGAAGCCCTGGAATGGGCCGGTGTTGCTGTTATCAAGGAAGCCTACCGGATCTATCAGGAGAGAGGCTACCGGACCCGCCTTCTTTCTGCAGCCAACCGCAATCATTATCACTGGAGCCAGCTGATCGGCGGCGATCTGGCCCAGACCATCAACTACAAGTGGTGGAAACGCCTGGAGGCCTGCGATATTGAGGTTAAGTCCCGGATCGATGACCCGGTTCCGGAGGAGATCATGAAGGAGCTCCGGAAGATTCCGGAATTTGCCAAGTCCTTCCGCGAGGATGGTATGAAGCCGTCGGAATTCGTAAATTACGGCGGTTTCCGCACCACCCTGAACCAGTTCCTAGGCGGCTATGATGACCTTGTACAGGTCATCCGCGGCTATATGGTCTGAAAAATTGAAAGAATAAAAAGCGGCGTCTGAGAATTTTCTCAGACGCCTTTTTTATGGACACTTGATCTGGAAGTGTGCCCTTGGTCTTACTGAAAGACTTACCGGCCGGCCCTCAGCTTTCAGATAAAACTGGAGCCCGGTCCGAAAGCAGAGCTGCTTCTGAAAGCGGATTCTGGTCCGGGATTCTTCCGCCGTTCAGGAAGAAGAGTGAAATTGCTGCAGTGACAGGGCCCAGGGCATCCAGTTTCATATTGAACTCGGAAATACCGACCTTCTGAGATCTCGTGAAGACAGACAGCTGCGACAGCAGGGCATCGCGGAATCTCCGGTGCTGGAAGGCACCGCCGTAGAGGATGACCCGCTGGGGATTTAAAAGAGTGATGGCATTCTCGATGGCAACGGCCATATTGGCGAGAATCCGGCGGATTTCCTGGCCGACCACGGCGTTGCCTCTGTCATAGCTTGTGAAAACGTGCTCCATCAGATCCTCGCCGGAATCCCGGAGAGTCATCTGGTTAAAGGGAACATGCTTCCAGGCCTCATAGAGCTCCGGAGTCGTCTCGGGACTGATCATGTTATAGAGCTCGCTTATGACATTGGGATAGCTGACAACCGTTTCCAGACAGCCGCTGTTGCCGCAGATACAGGGCTTCCCGAAGGGCTCTGTAATGGTATGGCCAATCTGGACGGCTTTATAGTCATAAATGTTGAAGTAATCCCTGGTCCGGATCATGGCAGATCCGATTCCCGGTCCATATTTGATAAAAAGGAGAGAACCGCTCTGAACAGAAGTCTTCTTCAGGAAAGCCTCAGCGTGAGCATCGGCACAGATATTATTGGTGACGATGACCGGAACGGAAAAACGATTCTCAAAGAAGTCCTTCAGGGCAGCCTGACCATGGAAGACGCCATAGGAATTCAGACTGATGCCGAGCTCCGTCTGAACGATTCCAAGGGTGGAAATACCGATGCTTAAGAGTTTCTTCTTCTTCAGAACAGAAGAGGAGAGGATGTCCTTTTCAATGGTCTTTGCAATGGCATCCATGATGAGATTGGCATCCGAATGGAATTCTATGGTGCTGACGCGCTTGTGATAGAGCTCTTTCGTTGATAGATCTGTACAGAGAATTTCATAATGGTGCCGAGTGATATTGACGCCGATGACACTGAACTTTTCGGCCTGGATTTCGAGGAGAACCTCCCTTCGTCCCCGTGCCTGGGATTCCTTCTTTGCCTTTTCGACCAGGATGCCTTCCCTGATCAGGTCGTTTGTAATGAGTGTGATCGCTGCCGGAGTCAGCCCGAGTGCCTTGGCGATATCCTTCCGTGGGATCTGGCGGGATTGATAGATCAGTTCCAGAATAGAGCAGCGGTTTCTGATCTTCACATCCAGCATATTTATTCCGTCTTTTCCTGCCATAATCTGCCCCCTTAATAAAGGTGTTCGGTGATTCTCCCTTTCTTTATTATATGCCTGAGAACCTTAAATTACTCTGAACTTTATATTTTCTGACCGGGTTAATGTATTGGTCCTTTCGAATGTTTTTCTTTGATATCTTTCTGTTTATCCTTTATTCTATATGATTGAAGGGAACTTTTCAGTAAACGATTTCGTTTTAATTCCCACTTGCGATATATTATAACTCAGACGAAAGTCTCAGAGTGTATGAAAAACAACGAAAATTCCGAAAAACATACGAAAAAGCATGAAACTGTTTGATAAATCTGGGGGAATTTCTATGCTGATTTATTATCCGAAAGCCAGAAAACTTGGTCTGCGTTCCCAGAGAACAGCACTTCTAACAGGAAAAAGGACGACCCTTCTTTCTCTGGAAGAGGCTGCCGGGGATATCCACCGTCTGAAGGAGATTTCCATGGGCCAGGAGGAAATTCCCCTGGATGAGATCGCAGGGACCCTGACCCGTCTTCGGGCCAGATCCTTTTCCCGGGATTTCTATCCGGTCCTGTCCGAGAAGTCGGAATTTGCCAGGAAATGGGAGAATGTCTATCATTATCAGGACCGCCAGGGCATCTCGGATCCTATCAAGGTTTACGAATATCTCCGCAAGTACTATGTGGCAGAGGGAAATAAGAGAGTATCGGTTCTCCGCTATTTCGGAGCGGTGACCGTGACTGCTGATGTCTACCGCCTCCTGCCGGTCCGGGATGGAAGTCCGGAGGTTGAGATCTATTATGAATTCAACGATTTCTCCAGGGCCAGCGGGATTAATGAGATCTATTTCTCGGCCCGGGGCCGTTTTCGGGACCTGGCCGGCCGCATGGGAGAAGACTGCCTGAATCCCTGGCCCGAGGACAAGACCAGTCTCCTCAGAAATGCCTACCTGACCTTTGCTGATCAGTACAGGACCTTCGGCCAGAAGGAGGAATTTACCATAGGGGATGCCTTCCTGGTCTTCCTGGATTTCTATCCTCTGGACAGCATTCTATCAGAAAGCACGGAGCTTCTCCGTGCCCGGATCGGAAAGCTTTGGGGAGAGTTCTCTGCGGAAAATCTTCCCTCCCGCCAGTTCACCTTGAAAGAGGGAGAAGGAGAGTACCGGCCGGTATTCTTACGTCCTTCCTATTCCGTCGAGCATCCGCTTAGGGCAGCCTTCCTTTACGACAGTGACTTCCGAAGCTCCGGTTGGCTTTACGGCCATGAGCTGGGAAGAAATCATGTGGAAGGGGTCTTTCAGGGGAAAGTTAAGACCATGATGAAGAATGCTGTCGGGAGTGAAGAGGGCCTTCGGCAGGCCATTGACCAGGCAGTGGAAGAGGGAGCGGAGGTTATTTTCACAGCCTCGCCGGCAATGATGCCGGAGACCAGCCAGGCGGCCATCCATTACCCGCATGTCCGCTTTCTGAACTGCTCTCTGAATCTTCCTTCGGGAGCAGTCCGGACCTATTACAGCCGCATGTATGAAGTAAAATTCCTTCTTGGCATACTGGCAGCCCAGGCAGCGGAGGACCACAGGATAGCCTATCTGGCAAATTATCCGATCTACGGCACCATATCAAACATCAATGCCTTTGCCATCGGGGCTTCATTGATCGATCCAAAGGCCAGGGTCTATCTCCGCTGGAATACCCTCAGAGTTCCGGACCCGGAAATGGAGGAAGAAATCAAATCGATTTCTGTCATCTCCGGTCATGACCTGATCAAACCGGAGAGACAGACGCGGGAATACGGGCTGTTCCTTAGAAAGCCGAACGGAACGATTGTGAATCTGGCTGCACCGGTATGGAATTGGGGCTGCTATTATGAGAAAATCCTTGCTTCCGTTCTGGACGGATCCTATGACAGAAGAAACGGCGGATCCTCAAGATCCTTCAATTACTGGTTCGGTCTTCCTTCAGGCGTTATCGATCTGATTCTATCGCCTCATCTGCCGGACAGTTCCAGACGCTTGGCGGCTACTTTTAAGAAACTGATTGCCGAGGATTCCTTCCATCCCTTCGAGGATAAGATTACCTTGCAGGATCAGACCAGCATTTCTGCAGATGGCAGAAGACTGTCAAGAGATGAAATTATTTCCATGAACTGGCTGAATCAGAATGTGGTCGGCAGAATTCCATCTGCGGAGGAACTGAGCCGGCATGCAATGGAAACAGCGGAAGTCAGCGCTCTCCGCCGGTAAATTTCTACGCCTGTTTTTCTCCATAAAATCCGGCGGAAAATCAAACATGACCATTTTCAAATTTCATTTAAAGAATTTAATTAAAACACTTGAAAAATTAACATGAAACTGCTATTCTGTTTATCAGAAAGAGGGAAAAACATGCCGTTACACTTGAAATACGGGGCAGATTTATGGCATTTTTCCAATTTGAAGAGTTGCTTTTCTTAAAAGTCTTAAACACAAAAGGGGGTATTTAGGCATGAGAAAGAAACTACTTGCAGCAGTATTGGGGGTTTCGATGATCGCAAGTTTATTTGCAGGCTGCGGTTCATCGAAGAAGAGCACCAGCTCGTCAAAAGACAGCTCGAGCAGCAGCGGCGAAGTTGATCTGACTTTCCCCTGCATCTGGGTCGGTACAGACTCCAAGGCAGAGGGCTTCAAGAAGATCGTCGACGGCTTCAATTCGGAAAATGAGGGCAAATATCACATCACAATCAAGGACTACACCGACTATGATGCTTATGCCGATTATATCCGGACCAGTATCTCCTCCGGAGACGCTCCGGATCTCTTCTCGGTAAAGACCAAGGCGGATGTAGAGCTTTATTCCCAGTCGGGCAAGGTTCTGGATCTGACCGATTTTCTGTCTGGCGATGATATGAAGAGCAAATATTCGAACGGCGTTCTGAAAAACGAGCAGGTCGATGGCAAAAACTACGCACTTCCCTGGGAAGCAGCCGTCATTCCGGTTATCTGGAACGGTTCTCTTCTTGAGAAGGCAGGTATTACAGACCTTCCGACCACCACAGACGAATATATTGAGACCTTCGACAAGCTGAAGGCTTCCGGCGTTTCCACACCTGCATCCTTCATGACAGCATCCAATGCCTGGACCGCAATGCTCTGGTACACCTATGCGCTTGGCGAAAAGGGCGGTGCTGATGCCATTTCCGGAAAGTGGAATGAGAATGACTTCGTCGATGCAGCAAACTGGCTCAAGGAAGTCTACAGCTACGCTCCTTCCGATGCCATCGGCGCTCAGGCCAAGGATGTTAACGCACATTTCTTCAACCAGGAGACAGCAGTCTACACCAACGGAACCTGGATCCTGTCCAACATTCAGCAGAATGCGGCTGACGGTGTCTATGACAACCTGAAGTTCTCTGCAGGCCCCGGCAATACCATTATCCAGTACACCCAGGCCTACATTCTTTCCGGTGCCGTAAAAGATAAGGCAAAGCAGAAGGCCGTCGAGGCATTCATGACCTATGTCACCGATGCCGACCGTCTGACCGAGCTTTCCAATTCCTCCGGCTCCGTCTTTGTTCCCAAGGAAAATACCGTTGATAATGCCTATGTCAGCGAGATTCTGAAGCTCCGCGACAGTGCAAAGGTTCTGATTCCTTCCTTCGAGAGTTCCGTATCTACCACCTGCGCAAATGACCTTTCTCCGCAGCTGGAGTCCTTCCTTTCCGGATCGATCGATGCCAAGACTTTCGTAGAAACGCTGAAAGCTGATAACGAGGAATAAAAAATATGACGCCGGCTGCCAATGCCGCAGCCGGCATTTTTTATCTGAAAATGCGAAAATTGCTGTTCAAAAGCAGTTGATTAAGCGATTGAAAGGCAGTTTACAAGTACTTCAAAGGGGATTCAAATATGAAACTGAACAAAGAAGCCAGGATCGGTATCTGTATCTTCCTTCTGCCGGCAGTTTTTCTGTTTGCAGTGTTCTTCATCTATCCGGTGTTCTATGTTATTGTTCGAAGCTTCACCGAATGGAACGGAATTACAGCTCCGGTCTTCAACGGAATTGAAAACTATAAAAAGATCCTTTCGGATCCGGTCTTTATTCACAGTTTAAGAAACAACGTGATCTGGGCCGTCTGTGCAGTCGTCGTTCAGGTGGGACTGGCCCTTCTTATGGCAATGATCCTGTCCAAGCAGCCGAGAGGATGGAAATTCTTCCGTACCGTATATTTCCTTCCTCAAGTTATTTCGGGTGTTGCTCTTGCCGCCATGTGGGGCGCTGTCTACAACAGTGACTACGGCCTCTTAAATGGTATTTTAAAGGCCATCGGCCTCGGCAAATATGCGACCAACTGGCTGGGAAATCCCAAAACCGCTTTTCCCTGCGTCCTGATCTACGGACTTTTCTACATCGGCTATTACATGACCATCATCATGGCCGGTATCGCCAATGTACCGGAAGACTATTATGAAGCCGCCCGGATTGACGGAGCCTCAGAGCTTCAGATCGATTTCTATATCACCATTCCCATGATCAAGTCCTCCATCCAGACCTGCGTCCTTCTGGCAGCGGTCTTCGGACTCAGAACCTTCGAGAATATCTACCTTCTGACCAATGGCGGCCCGGCCAACAAGACCTCCGTAATTGTCCTCTATCTCTATAACAAGATGAGGAACAATAAATACGGCATTGCCAATGCATCTTCGGTCGTTCTCATTATGTTAGGTGTTGTCGTGATTGTTGCGATCCGGACGATTTTCGCCCATATCAAGACAGACGAAGAAAATTGAGGAGGCTCATATGAGTGGAAAAAAACAATTCGGCAGCCTGGGCTCAAGAATCCTGAAATGGATCCTGATCATTTTCTTTGCGGTCTATACTCTGTTTCCGCTGCTCTGGCTCTTTGTAACATCATTAAAGACAAATAAGGAATACATCGCCAGCCCCTTCAGCTGGCCGGCCATTCCGCAGCTCGTCAATTATGTGCATGCCTGGAACCAGGCCAATCTGGGACACATGATCATTAACTCGATTATCGTTGCCTTCTCCGCAACGATTCTTAATGTCTTCATTGCAACGATGGCAAGCTACGCCTTAAGCCGCTTCCGTTTCCGCGGACGTGAGATCATCTATGCGCTTTTTGCCTCCGGAATCATGGTCCCTCTGAATGCCATGATGGTTCCTTACTTCATGACCTTCCAGAAGCTTCATCTTCTGGATTCTCTCCTGGCCCTGATCATCCTCTATACCGCAGTCAATCTGCCGGTATCGACGGTCATCATCCGGGGCTTCATGGATTCCTTCCCAGGTGAAGTGGAAGAGGCCGCCTATGTGGACGGCTGCGGCTTCTTCGGAAGATTCTTCAAGATCTTCCTTCCTCTGATCCGGACCGGTATTGTAACAGCTGCAACCTTCTGCTTCCTGACCTGCTGGAACGAATTCGTCTATGCAAACCTTTTGACCTCATCTCCGGAGACCAAGACCATTCAGATCGGAATCCGCTACTTTACCAACCAGTTCTCGACAGATTATGTATCCATGTATGCGGCAATCGTGATCGCCATGGTTCCCAGTATCGTGATTTATATGGTCTTCCAGGAGAAGATCATTGCCGGACTGACAGCCGGTGCTGTAAAGGGTTGATGGAAAATGAGTGCTAAAAAGTTGCTGCCTCTGATCGGTCTGTGTTTCATCTGGGGCGGTTATTATGTAGCAAGTCAGCAGACAGTAAAACAGATGTCGGTATTTGATACCGGAATTGTTATCCGCTTCCTGACCATGATACTTCTGATCGTGATCATGGGGGCCAGGGGAGAGCTGAAACAGCTCTTTCATGTCAGGGGCGTCCTCTGGAAGCTCCTTCTGATCGGCTGCCTGGGCTTTGCCCTGGATCTAACCGCCTTTATCGGGCTGACCCTTTCCTCTGCAGGCACAGGGACGGCCCTCCTGAAATGTGATATTCTTTTTGTAAACCTGATTTCCTGTCTGATCTATAAGAAGCGATTCCGGGGTGTCGAGTGGCTCCTGACCCTGGTCATGCTCTTTGGAGTATTCCTGGTGGTCGGTGTGGATTTCCGCCACTTTACGGTTGACAGAGGATCGATCTTTTTCATACTATCCGCCCTCTTTGTTTCCATGAATGCCTTCGTGATCAAATCGGCCCAGTTGGATCAGAAGAATCCCCAATCCGATGATACGGTGGCCTTTTACAATAATTTTGTGACCATGATTCTCTTTTTCATCACAAGCGCATTCATGGGAACCCTGGGGCAGCTGTCCCGCCTCGCCAGCTCCAGAAGTCTTTTGATCTGGTCCATTCTAGCCGGACTTGGACAGACCGGAATCTATCTGGTCTACTACTTTGACCTCCGGCACTTCCCGGTATGGATCGTGAAAACCTTTCTTCTTCTTATGCCAATTGTCGCATCGCTTCTGGTCTTCTTCCTGTTCGGAGACCGGATGACAGCGAGCGAGATGATCGGCGCCGCCATCGTCCTTCTCGGAGGATTTGGCATGCTTCTCTGCGAACGTGGCAAGATTCAGAAGGGTACTATATTTGAGGGCAGGTGAACTGCCGGATATAGAACGGATTGAAAATATTCTGTAAAAGCTTTTGTGACAGAACAGATGAACAGAAGACAGTAAGAAAACTGAATCAAAAGTAAAAAGTAAAATGTCGAAAGGATGGCAGCAGTATGAAAATAACCATTCTTTCCGATGGATTTCTAATTGAAACAGAAGAGGGGCCGCTCCTCCGCCAGACGGCGGACCGGTCCCTTTTTTCCATCGGAAAAGGAAAAGAAGATATCTCTGTAAGAAGCGGATTCTTTACCGTAAAGGATCAGATAGAAGGGTGGCTTCAGCCGTCTTTTCAGTCCATCCGTCCCCTGAATGAGGAGGAACGGAAAAGAGCAAAGAGAAGAGAGGAAGAGACCATACTCGGACCGAAGACCGCGGCCGGACCTCTGATTTCCGGCTATCGGGCCGTCTATCTCCTTCCGGACGAAAGCAGCCTGGATCTCGACATCCTTCTTTCTGAGGATGCCTGCACGGTGGACTTTCTTCCCTTCTTCCGGGAGGATCCGGCCATAGATTATAATCGTTTTCAGTTCCATATCTGTGCAGAGGAATCCGAGGCGGTCTACGGCGGCGGAGAGCAGTTCTCCTATCTGAATCTGAGGCACCGCCATTATCCCCTCTGGACCTCGGAACCCGGCATCGGCCGTGACAAGTCGACCGAGATCACGAAGAAGGCTGACGCGGACGGAGGAAACGGCGGCGACTATTATACGACCTATTTTCCCCAGCAGACCTATTTAAGCAGCAGGGATTATTATTTCCACACCTTCTGCACGGCCTATGCGGATTTTGATTTTCGAAATACAGACCGTCACGATCTGACCTTCTTTGCCTGCCCGAAGAGGCTTTATTTCAGAGAGGGACAGAGTCTGGAAGACTGCCTGATCAAACTCTCGGACCTTCTGGGCCGGCAGATGCCGCTTCCGGATTTTGTTTATAATGGCGCTATTCTTGGACTTCAGGGCGGAACCGAACGTGTCCGGGAGCTGACGAAGAAGAGCCTGGACCATGGCGTGAAGACGGCCGGCCTCTTTTGTCAGGACTGGTGCGGAAAGTTCATGGATCCGGCTTTCGGAAAGAGATTGCGCTGGGATTTCCGCTGGGATCCCTCCCTTTATCCGAATCTGCCCGAAGCCATCCATGCCTGGGACCAGGAGGGCATCCGTTTCCTTGGCTATATCAATCCCTACCTGGCAGAGGGCGGAAAGCTCTATGAGGAAGGAAAGAAGGCCGGAGCCCTCCTACTGAATCAGGCAGGTGAGGTCTACCGGATGAATTCGGTATCGATTTATTTCGGTATGGTGGACCTGTCGACCGAACGCGGATTCAACTGGTATAAGGACGTCATTAAACGGGAGCTTCTGGACTTCGGCCTGAGCGGATGGATGGCCGATTTCGGTGAGTATGTGCCGGCGGACTGCTGCCCGGCCTCAGGTGAGGATCCGAAGATCTGGCACAACCGTTTTCCTGCCGAATGGGCCCGCTGCAACTATGAGGCCTGCCGGGAGGCAGGAAAGTCCGGACAGATTCTCTATTTCATGCGGTCCGGAGCCACGGGATCCCAGACCTATACAGCCCTTCAGTGGCAGGGCGATCAGTCGGTTGACTGGTCCGAGCATGACGGTCTGCCTTCGGCTCTGACAGGTGCCCTGTCTTTGACCATGTCGGGCTATGGCCTGTCTCACAGTGATATCGGCGGCTACACTTCGGCCTATGGCAATATCCGGAGCCGGGAGCTCTTCATGCGCTGGGCGGAATTTGCCTGCTTTACTCCGGTTATGCGGACCCATGAGGGCAACCGGCCCGAAGAGAATTATCAGTTCTATAACGATGAGGAGGGACTGCGGCACTTTGCCCGGATGACAAGGATCCATAAGGCCTTAAAACCTTATCTGCAGGCTATTATCGAGGAAAACCATGAGAGAGGAGTCGGCTGCATGCGGCCTCTGGTTCTTCACTATGAAAAGGACCCCAGGGTTCGGGATCTGAAAACGGAGTATCTCCTTGGACCGGACCTTCTGGCCGCACCGGTCATGGAAGAAGGAGCAGACTCCCGTCTGGTCTATCTTCCTGCCAGAGATGGGGAGCGCTGGATCGGTCTCTTTGACGGAAAGACTTACCTGCCAGGCGAATTTCGCATGGATGCACCGCTCGGAAAGCCTGCTGTCTTCTACCGGGAGGACTCTTCCTGGCAGGATCTCTTTGCTTCGATTCGGGAGATGGAGTGAGAAAATCGCTGTAACGATCAGCATGTTTCAAATAAACATGGAAGAGATTGTCTGGCGGATGATTCGAATGTATTTGAAAAGACTGCTGTATTCAGGGACTGACCGCTTTCGGCCGGTCCCTGTTTTTATGCCTTGTTTCCGCTTAGTCCCTGTCTGGTGCTCTGTTTTCGGCCGGGCCGTTTCTAAATGTGAAAATTCAGTAAAACTTGGGCCCCCGGTTTTCTCTTTTCTGCTCTGTCGTGCTATGATTATATATAATCTTTATATTGCAGAAAGAGAATAAACCTGAAAAAGGGATCTATGATATGGAAACAGCTCAAATATTGGAGAAAACGAAAGCCGGGCCGAGTGCCGGTGACAGTACAGAGTCCATTTACGGAGATAAAAAGGAAGACCTTCTGGCAGTCAGAGACAAGCTTATGAATGCCATCCAGAAGCTTCGCGAACAGATTACTGAACAGACCGGATCGGATCCGGTCGAGCACTGCCTGGCCCGGATCAAGTCAGAGGAAAGTATGAGGGAAAAGTGCCGGCGGCGGAATCTTCCGGAGACCACGGAATCGGCCCTGACAGAAATCTTCGATGCGGTCGGCATCCGGGTTGTCTGCGCTTTTGTCAATGACGTCTACCTGGTCCGGGACTATCTGGAAAACCTTCCGGATTGTGAAATTGTCCAGGAAAAGGATTATATCCGTCATGCCAAGCCCAATGGCTACCGGAGTCTGCATCTGATCCTTAAGGTCCGGCTGTCCGAAGACCGATCCTATTATGCAGAGATCCAGATCCGGACCATTTCCATGGATACCTGGGCAGCCCTGGAGCATAATATCCGTTACAAACACGAGATCAAGGGAAATCTCAATCTGATCGAGAGTGAACTGAAGCGCTGCGCGGACGAACTGGCTTCGACCGATATGTCCATGCAGACCATCCGCGACATGATTCGGGAAGAAGGAGAAAAATGAAATTATTACTGGCAGAAGATACGCGAGACCTGAACCGGGCTCTGACCGCCATGCTGAAGATGCAGAACTATGAAGTCGACAGCGCCTATGACGGCGAGGAAGCCCTGGATTATATCAATAAAAACGGCTACGACGGACTGATTCTGGACATCATGATGCCGAAGAAAAGCGGCCTGGACGTCTTGAAGGAAATCCGGGCGCGACAGATTACCACGCCGGTTCTTATGCTGACGGCCAAGTCCGAGGTCGATGACCGGGTGGAAGGACTGGAGTCCGGAGCGGACGATTATCTGACCAAGCCCTTTGCCATGAAGGAGCTGATCGCCCGTGTCCATGCTCTGACCCGGAGAGGCCGGCAGAACAAGACCGGTGAGCTTCATCTGGGAAATGTAACCCTGAAAGAAGATACCGGCGAACTGAAGGCGGAAAACAGCATCCGCCTGTCCAGCCGGGAGTCGGAAATGCTGGCCGATTTTCTGAGCAATTCCGGAAAAGAACTGGATGCCCATTATTTTCTGACTCATCTCTGGCAGGACGATGCGGATGCAGGAGAGGACATGGTTCTGCTCTATGTCCAGTATCTGAGAGATAAATTGTCCTACATCAATGCGGACCTGGAAATCCAGGGCGACAAGACCGGACCCTTTGTTCTGACGGAGAAAGATCAGAAATAAGCAGATAAAATCAGGAAAGGCGGATCCATGGACGAACGTGCCATTACGAAATTAAAAAGAAAATTTGTGACGGTTGCCGCTCTGTCTTTCATGGTGGTCATGATCTTTATTGCCGGACTGATCTATGTCGGAAATCTATGGATTGTCAGCAGTGAGATCAACGAGGTCCTGACCTATATCATAGACAATGACGGTGAGCTTCCGGAGAAAAGTACAGAAAGCTCTCAGAATTCTACCTTCGAAAAGCTTCAGAAGTCGGACAGCAAGGAGGATAAGAAGCCGGTTTATGAGGTCCTGTCGGATTTCTTCGGCCTTCAGGGAACCTACGACACGCCGGAATTCGTCTATTCAACCCGCTTTTTTTCCGTTATCTATAATTCCAAAAGCAGGGATGTCGTGGAGGTAAAGACCACGCACATGGCTTCGGTTGACAATGCGGATGCGGTCAGCCTTGCCGGACGGATTCAGAAGCGGAGCCTGAATTTCGGAAGATATGGTGATTATTACTATAAAAAGTCAACCACTTCGTCAGGTGATACCATCCTGGTTGTCATGGACTGCACCAGTCAGGTCTCTCTGTCCAAACGAATCCTCTTCCTTTCTCTGATTCTTATCGGATTTGGGATGGCTCTTTCTTCGATTGTCTTACGGGCCCTGTCTTCCCGGATTGTGGCACCGGAAGTAAGAAACAGTGAGAATCAGAAGCGCTTTATTACCAATGCCAGTCATGAATTAAAAACGCCGCTGGCTGTCATCCGGGCCAATACGGAACTGACCGAGGCCATGTCCGGAGAGACCGAATGGACACAGGCGACCCTTCGCCAGGTAGACCGTCTTCAGGGCCTGATTCAGAACCTGGTTCTGATCACCAGGGCTCAGGAGCAGGACTCCAAGGATTCCCGTGTAGATATGGATATCAGCGCTGCAGCCAGAGAGACAGTGGAAACCTTCCTGCCCGTGGCATCGCAGGAAGGCCTGAAGGTCACTATGGATATTCCGGACAATCTCCATATGGTAGCGGAAGGCGGACAGATCCGCCAGCTGGTCTCTCTCTTTGTGGACAATGCCATTAAGTACTGTGATCCCCACGGAGAGATCCAGATTAAAATCAGCCAGCCAAAGAGAGGAAAATATACGATTTTCCAGTTTTCCAATAATTATGCAGCCGGAAAGAATGTCGATTATACCCGCTTCTTTGACCGTTTCTACCGGGAGGATAAATCCCACAATACGGACAAGGGAGGCTACGGTATCGGACTTTCCATCGCAGAAACCATCGTGGAACAGTATCACGGACGGGCAGAGGTCAGTTGGAAGGACGGCATCATCACCTTTACCTGCCGCCTTTATGAATGATATCGGAAGCAATTCTGTCTGACTGTGAATGACACAGGAAGAAATTTTATAAGACAGTAACAGACAGATAAAGAGATTTTACCGGAGAAAGGGAGAGAGATTATGCTGGAAGACTACAACAAGGCCAGAAAGCTTGGAAAAAAGGAATACAACAAGGCTGTCGCAGAAGGACGCTATCCCTATCTCACAGCCCTGGATGACCTGATCAGCGAGAGCGATACCCGGGGCAGCTATCCGGTCGGCTATCTGGAAATTCCCCTGGACATGATCGCCGGAACCAAAACGGCAGGGCGCCAGAAGGCCTTTGCCGATAACTTCATGCCTCTTCTGGAACCCCATTCGGAATTTGCCATGAAGTGGTCCAGTCTCTATGATTCCCAGATGGAAGAGGGAATCCGGGACCCCATCAAGGTCTATGAATACATGCACCGCTTTTATGTCCAGGAGGGAAACAAGAGAGTCTCGGTTTCCAGGGTTGTGGATGCGGTCACCATTCTGGCCGAGGTGAACCGGATTGTACCCGAGCCTCGGGAGGACGATGATTATCTCCTCTATAAGGAATTCCTGGACTTCTACAATGTGGCTCCCATTTATGAAATCGACTTCTCCCGGGTCGGATCCTACAAGAAGCTGGCGGACCTTATGCAGATGGATTTCGAGCATCCCTGGCCCCTGGACCTCTTGCAGAGACTGAAGGGCGGTTTCCAGTATTTCGACAAGAATTTCCGGGAAAAATTTGCGGAAAAGCTTCGCATCAATTCTTCGGATGCTTTTCTGATCTACCTGAATTTCTACCATCTGGATGAAATGCAGGGCCTGCCGGAATCAGTCCTCATTTCCCGGATCAGTAAGCTCTGGAATGAGTTCCTGATCCAGTCCAATGAGGATGAGGTGACCGTTATTGACCGGCCGGAGGAGGGCGGGTTTTCCTTCCGGACCCAGTCGGTCATCCGGTCAATTTTCGGCGGCAGCAGCGGTTATTCCAAGGAAAAGCCACTGAAGGTGGCCTTCTGCTATGAGCGGCCCCAGGAGACATCCACCTGGATCTACGGCCATGAGCTGGGGCGGAATTTTGTCGAAAACAAGTATGAGGGAACTGTGACTACGCTTTGCTATGATCACTGCGGAAGCGAAGATGAGCTTCGGACTGCCATTGATGATGCGGTTTCCAAGGAATGTGAGCTGATTTTTACAGTCTCACCCAAGCAGATGACGGAAACCCTGCGGTCAGCCGTTCACTATCCCAAGGTGAAGTTCTTCAACTGCTCCATCAATCTGTCTCATTCCAGGGTCCGGACCTATTATGCCAGGATGTTTGAGGCCAAGGCCATCATCGGCGCCCTGGCAGCTTCTCTGTCATCCAACCATAAGATCGGCTATCTGGCGGATTATCCTATCTACGGTTCTCTGGCGGAAGTCAACGCTTATGCCATCGGCGCGGCTATGGTGGATCCCAAGGTCAGGGTCTATCTTTCCTGGACATCCATGAAGGATGGCAGCTGGCGGGAAGTCATGGAGAAGAACGGCGTGGAGCTGGTCTCCGGCAAGGACTTTATCCGGCCCGAAAATGCCTCCCGGGAATACGGCCTCTTTCGTCTCGATGACAATGGCGGCGTTCGGAATCTGGCGGCGCCGGTCTGGAACTGGGGCAAGTTCTATGAATTGATTATCGATGCCTGCATGGCCGGACATCTGGACCAGGATCCGGGCGGCCAGGCCATCAATTACTGGTGGGGCATGTCGGCCGGTGTCGTGGATATCATCACGTCGGAGCACCTGCCCTACGAGAGCAAGAAACTGGTGGAAAATCTGAAGCTTGCTACCATGAACGGATCCATCAATCCCTTCCGCGGCGAGCTGAGAAGTCAGAACGGACGGATTCAGAAGGCAGGCGGACACAGCCTGTCGGAACAGGATATTATTACCATGAACTGGCTCAATGACAACATTGTCGGCCGTCTGCCCCGCCTGGAGGAACTGACCCAGGCAGGTAAGGATACGGTGGCAGTCAGCGGCATTATCAAGGAGGACGACACAATCGCATGAAAATTCTGGTACTGGCGGATGAAGAAAATAAAGGCCTCTATGATTTTTATGATCCGGAACGGACAAAGGGAGTGGATCTGATCATTTCCTGCGGTGACTTGCACCGCCGCTATCTCGAATATCTGGAAACCATGACCAATGTGCCTCTCCTTTATGTTGCCGGAAATCATGACAAGAGCTATGTGACGGAACCGCCCCAGGGCTGTACCTGCATTGATGACAGGATTTATGATTTTAAGGGCTTACGGATCCTTGGACTGGGCGGGTCCATGCGCTACAAGGATGGCCCCTATATGTATACGGAGGATGAAATGAGGCACCGGATCAGTAAGATGCGGCCGGCCATCACCCTTCGGAACGGCTTCGATATCCTGGTCACTCATGCCCCGGCCAAAGGCTACGGTGATATGGACGACCTGCCCCATCAGGGCTTTGAATGCTTTAATACGCTTCTGAATCAGTATCATCCCAAATATATGCTCCACGGCCATGTCCATAAGACCTATGGAGCGGATTTCAAGAGAGAACGCATTCATCCAAGCGGCTGCCATATCTTAAACTGCTACGACACTTATTATCTGGAGATCAGCGATGAGGAACATCCGGCCCATGGGAAAACCGGTTCCGCCCTTTATGATCTCTATGTCGGCATGAAGTCCAGGAGAAGAGAACGGAAGTATGGACTCTGAGCTCGGCGAAGAGGCTGAAATCCCCGAAAAAGGGGACTTTTCGGCCTCTTTCTTTTTGTGTATAATAGAAAAGCTGTGATGAAATCCCGATAACGAATTTTCATGATACATGTTTTTCGGAATAAGGGATTTTTGAAATAAGAAATTTACAGGATTTGGAATTTCCTGGAAAAGGGAATTTCAAAAGAAGCAGGCTCTCGGAAGAAACGGGAGAGGAGAAGAAATGGAAGAGTTGAAAGAACGTTTTCTGAAGTATGTCAGTGTCTATACCACATCCGATGAGAAGTCCGGCACCACGCCGAGTGCGGAGCGGGAGCTGGATCTGGCCCATATGCTGACGGCGGATCTCATGGATATCGGCGTCATGGATGTCATTCTGTCCAAAGACGGCTATGTCTACGGCCATGTTCCGGCCAGCGAAGGCATGGAAGGCCATCGCTCCATGGCACTGATTTCCCATATGGATACGGCACCGGATTATTCTGGTGAAAATGTAAAGCCTCAGATCATTCCCGACTATGACGGTAAGGATGTGATCCTCGAAGGCAGCGGGGCCGTCTTAAGCGTGAAGGATTTCCCGGACCTTCTGAAGCTGAAGGGCAGAACTCTGATCACAACGGACGGCACAACTCTTCTCGGAGCGGATGACAAGGCCGGTGTGACAGAGATCATGACTGCCACGAAAAAGATCCTCGAAGAAAACCTTCCTCATGGAGATTTCTGGGTTGTATTTACACCGGACGAAGAGATCGGAGAAGGTCCTGACCACTATGATTTCAATATCTGCAAGGCTGACTACGGCTACACCGTAGACGGCGACTATGAAGGCGAGATTGCCTACGAGAATTTCAACGCCGCAGCCTGCCAGGTTAAGATCCGGGGAAAGAATGTCCATCCGGGCGAAGCCAAGGGTATTATGATCAATGCGGCGGATCTGGCAGCAGAATTTGCAATGGCGCTTCCTCGGGATCAGAAGCCCGAGACCACAGAGGGCAGGGAAGGCTTTATTCACCTTATGGATATGAAGGGTGATGTGGCATCTGCTGAGATGACCTTTATCATCCGTGACCATGACCGGGAAAAATTCCGGGAAAAGAAGGAACTCATGCAGAACCTTGCCGACCGGATGAACGATAAGTACGGTCAGGGCCGGATTCAGGTCAGCATCAAGGATTCCTATTTCAATATGATCGAAGTCATGAAGGATCATATGGATGTGGTCCGCAATGCTGAGGATGCCATTCGTTCAGTCGGTCTGGATCCGATCTCACGTCCGGTCCGCGGCGGTACCGATGGCGCCGCGCTTTCCTTCAAGGGCCTTCCCTGTCCCAATCTGGGAACCGGCGGCTACGGCTTCCACGGTCCCTATGAGCACTGCACACTGGAGGCCATGGAGACTGTTGTGAAGGAACTGATCTATCTGGCAGCCCATCCGCTTTGATTGACGGATCCTTGTCGGGAATCGCTCTATAAAGGAGACTGGGCGGATCTGCATAGGGGATGAATGATCCGGCACCTGTCTCATGGGAAATTCGTTTAGACAATTCGAGGGGGAGTAAGAGTTATGGGAGGAATCCGGGATATTGCTGGAGAACTGGGCCTGTCGCCGGCAACGGTCAGTAAGGCTTTAAACGGCTATGCAGGCGTAAGAGCCGAGACCAGAGAAAAAGTATTTCGTGAAGCAGAAAGGCAGCACTATGCGGTGCTGCCTCTTTCTGTCCGGAGAGAACGGTCCATCCGGGAGGAGCAGGCTCTGCAGAGCAGCGATTATCAGCTGGAATCCTTTGAATGCAGTTCTCTTGAACAGGATACTTCCGGCAGGATGATATACAATGAGAAGGTTTCTGATCAGGAGCCTTCCGACCGGAAAATCTATGATATCGCCCTTCGGGTGACCTCGGAACTGATCCGCCAGGGCTTCCGCCAGATTTCCTATGAGACCTCCTTCGAGTCCTTTGCGGCTGGTGTGGAAAAGGCCTGCATGTCGGGGAATGTGATAGCAAAGAGAAATGAGTGCCGGACAAGGTCAGCCCTCGGCATCCTTTATGCCCGGTCTGCTTCCGATGACCGGGATCTTGTCCGGACAATAGAAAACCGGGATCTGTCCTGATAAGAGATGACCTGATCTTGTCCCGATAATACCCGACAATAGAAGACCGGGACCTGATTCTGACAATAGAGAACCCGGCCGAGAAGGGGTGGTATCGGCCGGGTTCCTAAAAGAGAGGGTATATGATGAAAAAGAAGTTGGCTTTTGTTATCCCAGAATGACCGTAACTTTGTGGTCCTTTCCGGGCAGGTCTGTTGGTATCAGGTTGGAGCCGATCGGCTTTCCGTCAACCGTCATTTCCTTTACGCCCTTTTCTTTGTGGGCGCTGTTGTCTACGTGGATGTGGTATACATTTCCACGGTACTTCCGGGTAAGGTCATAGCCGTCAACCGAGGACGGAATGCAGGGATCGATGCGAAGGCCGTCCAGAGTCGGCTGAATGCCAAGGATATACTGGCTCATAGCGGTAAAGGTCCATGCGGCTGTACCCGTAAGCCAGCTGTTCTTGCCTTCGCCGAAGGTCGGGGCATCGATGCCGGCAACCATCTGACAATAGGCATAGGGTTCGGTCCTGTGGATATCACTGATGTCCTCAAGATAGATCGGGCAGGTCTTCTTAAAGACTTCGAAGGCCCGGTTTCCGTGTCCGACAACGGTCTCCGCGCAGGCAATCCAGGGATTGTTATGGCAGAAGATGCCGGCGTTTTCCTTATATCCGGGCGGATAGGAGGAAATCTCTCCGAGCTCCAGATGATAGCGGGTGTAGGCGGGCTGGAGAAGAACAATGCCGTACTTGGTGTCCAGCCGCTCCCTGACGCTTTCCAGAGCCTGTTCGGCCTCTCCGCTTTCCAGGCCCACATGGGCCATGACGCACATGCCCTGGGGCTCGATGTAGATCTGGCCTTCTTCACAGGACTTGGATCCGACCGGACGGGACTCGGCATCGTAGGCCCGGAGAAACCATTTTCCGTCCCAGCCGGCGGTCTGGATGGTTTGATCCATTTCTGCCGTTTCTTTCCGGATCTCCCTGGCCTCGTCTTTGCAGCCCCTGTGATCCAGGATGTCTGCCAGTTCATTTCCGTACTTTACAAACATTCCGGCAATGAAAACCGATTCCGCCACCGGACCCTCGGAAGGACCGCTGGTCTGGAAGGACTGACCCGGCCGATCGGAGAAGCAGTTCAGATTCAGACAGTCGTTCCAGTCCGCCCGTCCGATCAGAGGGAGGCCGTGAGGTCCCTTATGGGTCAGAGTGTAGTTGAAAGAAATTCTTAAGTGATCGATCAGAGGCTTTGCCTTGGAGAAGTCGCTGTCGAAGGCGCAGGGCTCATCCAGAATGCTGTAGTCGCCGGTTTCCCTTATATAGGCGGAAGTACCTGCGATCAGCCAGAGGGGATCGTCGTTGAAGCCGCCTCCGATATCGGCATTGCCCTTCTTGGTCAGAGGCTGGTACTGGTGATAGCAGCTGCCGTCGGGGAACTGGGTATTTGCAATGTCCAGGATCCGTTCTCTGGCTCTTTCGGGAATCAGATGAACGAAGCCCAGAAGGTCCTGACAGGAATCCCTGAAGCCCATGCCCCGTCCCATGCCGGATTCGAAATAGGAAGCCGACCGGGACATATTGAAGGTGACCATGCACTGGTACTGATTCCAGATGTTGACAAGCCGGTTTAATTTCTCATCTTCGGTAGAAACCTGGTAGATGGAAAGAAGATCATTCCAGTAGGAATGGAGATCCGAAAGCGCCCGATCCACTGCCGCATTGGTCTTATATTTCTCGATCAGACGGTAGGCGGGCGCCTTGTTGATGATATTGGGCCCGATAAACTTCTGATCAACCGGATTCTCGCAGTAGCCGAGAAGGAAAATCACGGTCTGCTTTTCTCCGGGTGCGAGAGAAAGCTTGATCTCATGGGCTCCGACCGGTGCCCAGCCGTGGGCTATAGACTGCTTACAGCCGCTGCCGAAGACGGCATCGGGATGCTGAGGGCCGTTGTAGAGGCCGACAAAGGAATCTCTGCTGGTATCAAAGCCGTCGATGGGACGATTGCAGGAGAAGATGGCGTAATGATTCCGCCGTTCCCGGTATTCGGTCTTGTGATAGATGACAGAGCCCTCGACCTCAACCTCGCCTGTGGAGAAGTTTCTCTGGAAGTTTTCCTGGTCATCGGCCGCATTCCAGAGACAGAATTCTACATAGGAGAAGAGAGTGATATCCTTCTTCTGATCTGTCAGATTCTCCACTGTGATTCGGTCGATCTCACAGGGATCCTCGATCGGAACAAAGCTCTCCTGACGGGCGCGGATTCCGTTTTTTTCTCCGACAATCACAGTATAGCCCAGGCCGTGCCGGCATTCGTAATGATCCAGTTCGGTCTGTGTCGGCTGCCAGCCCGGATTCCAGACGCAGTCCTTATCCTTTATATAGAAATACAGACCGCTGCAGTCGATGGGCGAGTTGTTGTAACGATAGCGGGTCAGCCTGAGAAGCTTTGCATCTTTATAGAAAGCATAGCCGCCCGACGTATTTGAGATCAGCCGAAAGAAGTCTTTCGAACCAAGATAATTGATCCAGGGCAGAGGCGTTCTGGGCGTCTCGATGACGTATTCCCTGGCGTCATCATCAAAATGACCGTACCTCATCTCTCTAATCCTCCTTTATATAAGAACCATTCCCTTTATTTATGTTCAGATCCGGAAACAAAACGGCTGAAATCAAAAGAAAAGGCCGAAATATTAGGAACGAACACGATTTCGTTTAATTAAATTCATCATAGACTCAAAGATTCTGAAATACAAGAGTTTCGCTGTTTCGAAAGCGTAAATTGGCAATTTCGTTCAAATTTCGTTAAATTTTGTTGGCTGTTTTGCATATTGACGATGGCCACATGGTGAATTACTATAAAGTCACGAAAACGAATTCGAACAGTTTCAGAGATTTTTAGTGAAATGGAAACGAAATCGTCTTCGAGAGTTTTCAAGAGTATGGGGGAAGGGTTCTGAATGGTTACTGTAAAAGACATTGCACAATATTGTAAGGTGTCCAGCGCAACAGTAAGCAAGGCTCTGAACGGATACGGAGATATATCTCCGGCCACGGCGGACCGGATCCGCCAGGCGGCAAGAGAGCTTCATTATCTGCCCAATGTCGCAGCCAGGCAGCTGAAGACCAACAATTCACACAGTATCGGTTTACTGTTTGAGGATCGTACCGGAAGCGGCCTGACCCATGAATTCTTCTCGAAAATTCTGAACTCGGCTAAAAACGAGGCGGAACGGTCCGGCTATGATGTCACCTTCATCAGCCGGAACCTGGGCGGGAAGCTTACTTCCTACCTGGAACACGCCAGATATCGGAGGCTGGACGGCGTACTGATTGCCAGTGCTGATTTTGATTCCCGGTCGGTTGAGGAACTCGTACAGAGTGAGATCCCGACTATCACCATTGACTACAGCTTCAATGATCACAGCTCGGTGATGAGCGACAATGTGGAAGGAAGCTACGCGATCACAAAATATGTGATTGAAAAGGGCCACAGAAAAATCGGTTTTATCCACGGCGAAGACACTTCGGTTACAAGAAAGCGTCTGGTCGGATTCAACCGGGCCTTAAGTGAATACGGGATCAGCATTCCGGAGGAATACATTATTGAGGCGGCTTATCACAGCCCGGATTTCTGCAGGGAAGCAACCAGAAAGCTGATGGAGCTCCGGGATCCGCCGACCGTCATCCTTTTCCCGGATGACTATTCCTACATCGGCGGTCTGATGGAACTGGAGAGGATGCATATCAAGATTCCCCAGGATGTATCTGTTGTCGGATATGATGGAATCGGTCTTTCACAATATCTGCATCCGGTGCTTACGACTTATCATCAGGATTCGGAAGAGATGGGTAGGATTTCTATGAAGAAACTGATTGAGTCCATTGAGCATCCGAAGACCTGCGAAGCAGAGACACTGAATGTGAAGGGAAAGCTCCAGGAGGGGCATTCCGTTCGAAGTCTCAGCTGAAACTGCAGGGAGGAGATAGAGAGAAAAGATCGTTTGCATAGAAAAGTAATGCTCTTATAAAGGAGGTAGAGAGTATGAAAAAAGGTGTAAAGAAGGTATTGAGTGTTGCTCTGGCAGCCGGAATGGTTGTTCCTATGGTTGCCTGCGGAAGCAGCGGGGGAAGTAAAGGCGGCTCTTCAAGCAAGAGCTCCAGCTCCGGGAAATCAGGAAAGGTTCTGAATATTCAGTGCTGGAATGATGAGTTCGCCAGACGTCTGAGAGATCACTATCCGGATTTCAAACCCAAGGATAAGGACAACCCTACCAAGGGCGGAACCATCGGTGATGTAACGGTTAAATTCACCGTAACCCCTTCCGATGACAATGCTTACCAGAACAATCTGGACGAGGTTCTTCCCAAGAATGAGGATGCCAAGGCAGATGATAAGGTGGATCTCTTCCTGATCGAGGCCGACTACGCAAGAAAGTATATTAATGCTAAGACCCCGGTTACCGAGAAGATTTCTGATCTCGGCATTACCGATTCCGATCTGGCAAACCAGTATCAGTACACCAAGGATGTTACCACAGATTCCAACGGCGATCTTCGTGGTGTATCATGGCAGGGCTGCCCGGGACTTCTGATTTACAACCGCTCCATTGCCAAGGCAATGTGGGGTGATGATTCACCGGAAACCGTTCAGGCTCATGTAAAGGATTGGGATACCTTCACAGCTACAGCTGCTGAGCTGAAAGCTAAGAATTATAAGGTTGAGGCAACGGTAAATGACTCTTACCGTGTATATTCCCAGAATGCCAAGACTCCTTGGGTCGACAAGGACGGTAAGATCCAGATCGATGCCAATATCATGAAGTGGGTAGATGATTCCAAGAAGCTGGTTGATGCCGGCGAGACCGGAACCGATGACCTCTGGAGTGATGGCTGGAGTGCAGGCTTCAAGGCTCCTGGCGATACCTTCTGCTATTTCGGACCTGCTTGGCTGATTAACTTCTCCATGGGCAATGCTCCCGATTCCGACAAGGGTGATGACGGCTCCATCGCACACGCCGGCGGATGGGGTGCATGTGCAGGACCTGAGTCCTTTAACTGGGGCGGTACCTGGATCTGCGCAGCCAAGGGCACTGATAATAAGACTCTGATCGCTGACATCATGAAGAAGATGACCTGCGATAAGGCTACCATGCTTGATATCGTGAAGAAGGATTCCGATTTCGTAAACAACCAGCCGGCTATGGAAGAAGCTGCTAAGGATGATTCTTATGCATTCAAGGTACTTGGCGGTCAGAACCCGCTGCCTCTGTTCTGCGAAGGCGCAAAGAAGATCAGCATGAAGAATCTTACCGATTATGATCAGGGCTGCACCGAGTCCTTCCAGAAGGCAATGAAGGATTACTTCACCGGTAATGCAACGAAGGATAAGGCTCTGGACAACTTCTATGCAGATGTTCTGAAGAAGTATCCGAATCTCTCCAAGTGAGAAATGTAGACCGATTCGTAGAGAAAGGCGCAAACTTTTGATCCTTTCGTCAAAATTTAAAATTTGATGGAACAAAGGAAAGCGCTTTTCAAAACAGGATCGTGAGTTTAGCATCTGCCTCCCTCATAAGGAGGCAGATGTTCTATCAGGACAATAGAGTCCTTGTTATGGGAGAAAAAGTATGAAAACGAAAAAGAATAAGGTCGCATCATATAACAAATGGGGTTATATTTTTCTCATTCCCTTCTTTGTGATCTTCACCATTTTCCAGTTGATACCTTTGGTAACGACTATTTTTAACAGCTTTTTTGAAAATTACCGGGTTGGACTGGAGCAGATCGGACCGCGTTTTGTCGGATTAGCCAATTATGCAAAACTGATCACCAAAGGGCACTTACTCATGTATGCCGGAAATACCATGATCATGTGGCTGATCGGCTTTATTCCGCAGATCATCGTTTCTCTCCTTCTGGCAGCATGGTTTACAGATCCCTCTCTTCGTTTGAAGGGTCAGCGCTTCTTTAAGACCGTTATTTATCTGCCGAACCTGATCATGGCAGCAGCATTCGCAATGCTCTTCTTTACTTTGTTTGGAGCATCGAAACATGCGCCGATCAATGGACTTCTGATCTCCATGGGATTCTTGAAGAAACCTTTCGATTTCTTTGCCAGTGTATGGGCTACCAGAAGCCTGGTTGGTTTAATGAATTTCCTCATGTGGTTTGGTAATACGACCATTCTTCTGATGGCGGGCATGATGGGGATCGACCAGTCCCTGTTTGAAGCGGCAGAAGTCGACGGAGCCACATCCACTCAGATCTTTTTCAAAATTACCCTTCCCTTGTTACGGCCGATTCTGGTCTATGTTTTGATCACATCCCTGATCGGTGGTCTGCAGATGTTCGATGTACCGCAGATCTTAACAAACGGTAGTGGTCAGCCGAACAATACGACAATGACAATGATCATGGAATTGAACAAGCATCTGTATTCGAAAAACCTCGGTATGGGTGGTGCACTTTCCACGGTACTCTTCATTATCACCGGTATTTTAAGCTTCTTCGTATATAAGCTGACCATGAAAGGACAGGAGTCGTAAGGGAGACTTGTTATGAGAGATCAATTCGTAGAAAAGAGGGCATAGGATATGGATAATTCATTCAGCATTCAAAGAAAGCAAGGCGTGGGAGTAAAAGTCAGAAGGGTCATCGCCTATATCGTTCTGATCTTCTTGTCCTTCCTCTGCCTCTTCGGATTCTATATCCTGTTTATCAATGCAACGAGAAGTAACGGAGATCTGAAGATGGGATTTCAGGCCTATCCCGGGACCCAGCTGGCGAAAAACTTCATCAATATGCTGCACAGTACACAGCCAATCGTACGAGGCATGCTGAATTCACTTTTGGTGGCAGGTGTCAGCGCATTCTTCTGCACTTACTTCTCAACCATGACAGCATATGCGATTCACGCATATCGTTTTAAACTGAGAAATGCGGCCTTTACTTTTATCCTGGCCATTATGATGATCCCGACACAGGTAACGGCACTTGGTTTCATTCAGTTGATCACCAAGATGGGATTGATGGATAATTACATTCCACTGATCGTTCCGGCCATTGCAGCACCGGCAACCTTCTTCTATATGAAGCAATATATGGATTCCACCCTGCCCATGTCTCTTGTGGAAGCGGCCCGGATCGATGGAGCCGGAGAGTTTCGAATCTTTAATTCCATTGTACTTCCGATGATGAAACCTGCGATCGCAGTTCAGGCAATCTTTACCTTCGTAGCCAACTGGAACAATTACTTCACTCCGGCCCTGGTATTAAAAACGGAGGAATACAAGACCCTCCCCATTATGATTGCAGAACTTCGATCCGCAGATTTCCTCAAATTCGATATGGGTGTTGTCTACATGACGATCGCCTTCTCCATCTTCCCGGTCATTATCGTTTATCTGATTCTTTCGAAGAATATTGTAAGCGGCCTGGCCATGGGAGCTGTCAAGGGCTGATGGGATCGAGATCACAGGAATTGCAGTAGGACATGCATTGGGCGTGTGAAAAACACCTTTTTTCACACGCCCATATTTTTTATAATTTTTACATCGAGTATTTGCCGGGCCCCGCCGGGAGAAATATCGTTATTTTCAAATCGTGATTTTCAATTTGAAGTGTTAGGAAAGGGAGGACAGTAAGCGTGAACGATATTCATTTCGAAATAGATGAGAAAGAAACCGATCAGAACCGGTTAGAGACCTGTGACCAGACACAGAATGATCGCCGTCCGGAAGTCAATGAATTGGCACAGGCTCAATTGTCTGGTGCAAAATTGTCTGAAGAAAAGTATGAGACCGAAGGAATGGCAGATCTCCTTCGAAAGGCGGCAGCTGAGGGTATCGTCCTCCTGGAAAACCGGGACCAGACCCTTCCTTTCCAAAAATCAGACCGCCTGGCTGTCTTCGGCCGCTGTCAGGTCGACAGTTTCTTTGTCGGTTACGGTTCGGGCGGCGATATCATTCCGGTCCGCAAAGTTTCCATTCTCCAGGGCATGGAGGAGGATCCGGACCTGACCATTGACCGGGATCTGGCGGATCTCTATCAGAAGTTTTCAAAAGCCAATCCGGTTGACAGCGGCGACTGGGGCGCCTGGGGCAAGTGGCCGTTTTTTTATCCGGAGATGGAAGTATCCGACGAGACCCTTCAAAAGGCGGCGAAGGAATGCAACAAAGCGGTCTATATTATTGGCCGGGCGGCCGGGGAAGACCGGGAGAATCGCCTGGAGCCGGGAAGCTATTATCTGACTGACGCGGAGGAGCGGATCCTGCAAAAGCTGGATCAGAACTTCGACTCCATCACGGTCCTTCTCAATATCGGAAATGTCATGGATCTGTCCTGGCTGTCGAACTATTCGCATATCAAAGCTCTGGCAATTGTCTGGCAGTTGGGCCAGGAGATGGGATATGCGGTTTCTGACGTCCTGTCGGGAAAGGTAAACCCATCCGGGCATCTTACGGACACGATCGCAAAGGAGTATCGTGATTACCCGTCCTCCGATTCCTTCGGTGATCCGGTTCGGAATGAGTATAAAGAAGGAATTTTCGTCGGTTATCGGCATTTTGAAAGCCGGGCAAAGGACAGGGTCCTCTATCCTTTTGGCTATGGCCTGTCTTATTCTGATTTTGAGATCCTGCCCAAATCGCTGCACCATTATCCGGGGCTGACGGAAATCCGGGCTTCTGTTAAGAATCTGTCCAAGAGGCCGGGGAAAGACGTTCTCATGGTCTACGTTTCCACAGATCTGCCCGGGTCCAGGCTAAAGCGACCGGCCCTTGCCCTGGTTGGCTTTGTAAAGAGCCAGCTTTTGAATGAGGGAGAAGAGGACACGGAAAATTTCATGGTCAGTGATTACCAGCTGTCTTCTTATGATGCGGACGGCCTTACCGGGCATCCTTCTGCCTATGTTTTGGAAGA
>JAQYBF010000048.1 GCA_029338875.1 Lachnospiraceae bacterium | reverse complement strand
CAAAAGTCCCGGATGTAGCAGCGGGATGCGACATCAAAACCGCGGATCTATCCTTCGTCCCAATGACAACTCCCTGTTCATCAGGCACTTTACGCTTTGATATCTACTCTGCATTTGTCTCTGGGTGCTTGCACCCTGTTTCTTGATTACGCCTACATGATACGTTATCCTTTCTGTCTATGCAACTGAATTATTTTCAAGTTGACAGAAGAACGATAAAAAAGGATAAACGACACTTCATTTTAACGGCATGCGCCGTCAGGGTCTTATGTTCACCTTGCAGGCAAAACCATAAGAACATCAGAAGGCCACAGGCTCGGTACTCCCATGCACCATGAACTTCATTTTGGGATTGGCCTTGGACATGGCAAGAACCCCGTCCGCATAAACCGGGAAGGGCTCGTCTCCTTCAAAGCCATTTTCCATAATGTATCTTGCGGCCGCTTCCATGGTCGGGAAGATCTCGAGGACCCGGTCGCCATTGGGAAGCTGTCCGGTCCGATAGTAGAGGCGGTCATTTTCCGCCGGAATCCGGGCCGTAAATCCCGGCATGACGGATCCATACAGGTTTCGCTTCAGCAGCGCTTCGGACTCTTTGCAGGGAAAAAATTATAAAATAAAATAACAAATATTTAACGAAATAATATGAGAGAATATAAAATGAAAACATTTCTTTCCAGGAAGCTGAACGACTCCTGACCGGCCGGCTTATGGGAATCTACGGCATTGGTCAGGGCAGAAAGGCGGCAGGGAAGAGCAGTCTTACAAGGATCGTTTTTAATGGACTGGAGATTGAAATCTGAGAAGCTGTTTCTATATTGTATATTTCTATAAAAAGCAGTTTCCATTCGGTCAGATCGGCCAAGTGAAAACTGCTTTCTATTTTTTTTTAAATGGATATAGCAGCTGATATAAGAATTGCCTTGTTTTTCATATCTCTACATCAAAGTATTACAGGATCAAGGCTTCCATAAACCATGAATTTCATGTGTGGATTTGTTTTTGCCATATTCTGTATGCCGTCGGCATAAACCGGGAAGGGTTCATCGCCATGATTGCCACTGTCAAGAATATGCTTGGCAGCTGCTTCAATGGTTGGAAAGATTTCAAGTACTCTGTCTCCATTGGAGAGCTGTTCGGTCCGATAGTAGAGACGGTCATTGTCGGCAGGAATCCGGGCAGCATAGCCGGGGAGAATAGAACCATAGAGATTCCGTTTGAGGTTCAGGTGGAGATCGTGGTGGATGGCCTTAAGGTCTTTTAAACTGTAATGGGATGGATCCATCGATCCTTTGTTATCTGAATGGCTGCTGCTGGGACTTGAATCCAGGCTTTCTACAAGTGCAGAAACACTGCAGTAAGCGTCTGTCAGAGCCATTCTTCGAACATTTTTTAGACGCAGCAGAGAGCCCTTGGCAAAGCGGACAATCTGACCATATTTGCTGGCTATGCCCTTCGATGCATAGGAATAAACATCGTAATCGGTAATTGTGTCAAAAAGATTTACATTTTCTACAAAATGAGCCTGACGGGGTGTCTTTTTTTCAATAGTAAAAGATGCCCAGGCTGCGTTTTGGAAATTGCCATGAAGATCAATGGCTGATACGGTGACATAACCCATGACACTGTTTCCTTCAATATAAGCCTTGAGAGGGAGTGCCGGAGGATTGATCAGGTTATATCCGCGGATGATGCCTCCGAGCTCTGTGACGGAGCCCTGGGGATGCTTTTCTATAACAGTGAAGTAGAACATATGCCTTTCCTTTCTATTATTTCAATCTGATTTTTCAGACGGAATTCGATCAATGAATCAATGTTTTCTGAAGGCTTTATTTGAACTTTCGGAGTCAGTTTTTCAAATCAGATTCCGTTTTTCTCGCAGAGACTTCCTGCATTATCTTTCGGTCAATTATTCCGCCCAGCTTTCCATCTTCTTCAGGATCCTCGGCTGGCGGATCAGGTAGTAGACGATAATGACGGCCGCGGTCAGGAAGTAGCTGATGGGGTAGCTGGCTAGGATCAGCTTCAGTGAACTGTTTCTTACGATGACCAGGAGCCAGACGGCACGGAAAGCGCAGATGCCGACCAGGTTAGCGATGGTTGAGAAAAGGACGTCATTTTCGGCCCGGAGAACCGATGACAGGATCTCGATAAAGCAGAAGACCCAGTAGTAGGGAGCAATGGATCTGGCCATGATCCTCCCGATCCGGATGACGTCCGGACTGGAATCAAAGAGGCGGACCAGGTAGGGCGCCGTCAGTACAACGATTACGCCAGCAACGACTGCTGCGATGATCTCAATGAAGAGGACTTCGCGGCTGGCCTTCTTAATCCGGTCGGCCTTTCTGGCACCGTAATTCTGGCCGACAAAGGTCGTGATCGAGATGCTGAAGGCCTGATTTATGAGCCACCAGACGACATCGATCCGGCCGTAGGCGGTCCAGGCGGCGATGGTGTTGACGCCGAAGCTGTTGATAGAGGACTGGAGGATCATATTGGAGATCGAAAACATGGAGGATGCGACGGCGGTCGGGAAGCCGATCCGAAGGATCCGGATCAGGATGCCGTAGTGGAGGCGGATTTCCCGGAATCTAAGCTCCATGCCCGGCGTCTTTTTCTTGAGAAGCCAGGTCACGGCTGCGGCGGAAAAGGCCTGGGAGATCACGGTCGCGATGGCCGCGCCGAGGACGCCCATGGAAAAGCCGGCCACGAAGAGGAGGTCCAGGACGATATTGACAAGGCTTGCCATGATTAAAATATAGAGCGGCCGCCGGGAGTCTCCGATGGCGCGTAGGATGCCGGTTCCCATGTTGTAGATCAGGGTGAAGATCAGACCGGCCATTAAGATCCGGACATAGATGGCGGAATCCTTCATCAGGCTGTCCGGCGTCTTAAGGAGACGGAGCATGGGATCGCAGAAGAGGATGCCGAGGATGCCGAGCGCAATGCCGCCGAGGATGGAGAAGGCAAAGGCCGTATGCAGAGTGCTGTTGACATGTTCTTCATCTTCGGCTCCGAAATACTGGGCGATGATGACGCTGGCGCCGGAGGACAGACCGGTAAAGAAGGTAAAAATGAAGTTTACGATCTGGCCGGAGGATCCGCCGACCGAGGCTAAGGCTTCGGATCCCGCAAACTGGCCGACGACAACGGCGTCCACAGTGTTGTATAATTGCTGGAAGACGGCGCCGATCAGAATGGGAAAGAAAAAGAAGAGAATTTCCTTCCAGATGGGGCCGCTGGTAAGAGTCATGCTTTTTTTATTTGTCTTTGTTGTCTTTGTTTGATTCATGGGATTGATAAATCTTCTCTCTAAAGGTATGCAGCGATTCTATACTATCGCGGAGGAGGTCGAAATGGCAAGCCGAAGACAGGGAAAAGGGTAGAAATTAAGGAATTTTTCATGATACATGACAAGGATATGAGGGAGCCCCTCTTTGATTATCTGGATGAAAAGCTTGGGAAGAGCCGGATTTTCGAGGAAAAAGTGATCGGAAAGGCCCGGGCGGATCTCATGGTGGTCCTTCCCGAAGAGGTCTGGGGCCTGGAAATCAAAAGCGATGCGGACAATTACAGCCGCCTTTCCGAACAGGTGACCGAGTATGACCGTTACTTCGACCGGAACCTGGTCGTGGTCGGATCCACCCACGCCGGCCATGTGACCGAGCATGTGCCGGACTACTGGGGCATACTTTCCGTAGAGTTTCTGGAAAAGGAAGACCGGTTCGATTTCTATCTCCTTCGAGAGCCAAAAAAGAACCCACATCGAAGCATGAAGCGGAAGATGAGCCTTCTCTGGAGGCCGGAGCTTGCCCATATCCAGGAGCTTCACGGCATGCCGGCCTTAAAGAACTTAAGTAAGCTCCATGTCAGAAACCGGATCTTAGAGGATGTCCCGGAGGAAGCCCTTCAGGCGGATATCAGTAACGAATTATTTGAACGCGATTATTCGACCATTCAGGAACAGATTGACGAATACCGGGTGCAGAACGGACGGAAACCGCGCCAGAAACGGCCGGTCAAGAAGAGAAAATACAGACCGAAATTTAAGACATGAAAAGTGATCAAATTCCAGTGCAAGCCAACAAACCTGTCTGCGGGATGTAAGCCGGTTTTTTATAAAAAAAGTTCACAAACCCTTAAGGGCTTGAACACAATTTGAACACAGAAATTTTCTATATTAATAATGTCGAAAGGAACAAATCCCTTTCAAATTTTCATAATCCTCCCCCATACGAACCGGTGCAGTGATGCATCGGTTTATTTTTGACTTATTGACAGACAATTTGATTGATGCTAGTATAGGTAAAAATAATTTCGATGACAAAGGAGCCATTGCAGTTCTTGCAGTGGCTCCTTTTTGTGGACAAGGGCGTCCTTTCCTGATTGGAGAGGGCGCCTTTTTTTCATGGGATTTCGAGAGATCCTGTGAATCTTATGATTAGAAGGGATCTTTTGGACCATGGAAGTTTTGAAAGGAGCAGGCTATGACTTTTGATGATCTTTCTTTTCCGGAAAAGCTGGAACATCTGGAACGGGTTGCTCACAGGGCCCTTCCCCTCTGGGGCTTTCCTGAGGATTCCCATATCCGTCTTTTGAATTTTACCGAGAATGCGACTTATCTCGTCGAGCCGGGCGACGGCAGCAAGGTCATCATGCGGGTGCACCGTCTGCCCTATGTCTCCATGGATTCCATTCGGACCGAGCTTACCTGGATGAAGGCCCTACGTGAAGAGACGGATCTTTCTCTGCCGGAAGCCATTCCGATGCAGGACGGTGGTCTGATCGCAACGATTGAAACCAAGAAACTCAATGAGGAAAGACATGTGGTCTGCTTTACCTTTGCAGAAGGGAAACCGCCGGTGGACTCAAGTGACGGGAACGGCGATGTCGGAGCCCTGATCGAAAAGATCGATAAGATTCCGGATTCCATCACCATTCCTGTTTTCAAGGGCGCGGCGGTTCTCTCTGACGCCATCGGTCTCCATCAGCATGGAAGCAAGATGCAGGAAGCCGACCGGGAGGTCTACCGGACCGTCGGATCCATCATGGCAAAGATGCATGTCCAGTCCCTGGGCTGGAAGCGGCCGGACTTCTACCGGCGGATCACCTGGGACTTTGACGGGACCTTCGGAAAGAAGAACAATTTCTATGATGTAAGCTATGCGGACCGGAAATGGCTGTCCGCCCGGGATATCGGAGTTCTGGACCGGGCCCGGGAGACGATCCGCTGCAGGCTGGCTCTCTACGGCGAGGGACGGCAGCGTTACGGCATGATCCACAGCGACCTTCGGACCGCAAATCTCCTCTATGACGGAAAGACCATGACGGTCCTCGATTTCGATGACTGCGGCATGGGCTGGTACATGTATGACATCGCCGGAGCCGTTGCCCTGATGGAGCACAGGCCGGACCTGTCGGAGATTGTGGATGAGATCCTGAAAGGCTACGAAAGCATCCGGCCTCTGGAGGAAGCCGATAAGGAAGAGATCCCGACCTTCATTATGATGCGGCGGATTGGTATGCTGCAGAGCCTGATCTGTCGGATCGGCTGCGTCATGGGCGGCAGCGGCGAAGCCTGCGAGCTGACACCGGAGATCCTGGCCTTCTATGCCAAGGGTACGGTCCGCCTGGCCGAGCGTTATATCGAAGAGTACGGCGAGAGAGTCTACAAGACCAACGCCATCTCTGCAAGGCAGAGGATGCAGCATGTCCTGACGCCTTATGTCATCTGATTTCCAAAAGGAAGAGAAGGCAATATGTTCTGATATCAGGTGTCATTTGATTTTCGTGTGAAAGGATCACGGCTGAGGATCTTCGCGGAATAGGATAAGGCACAATAAGGATCGGTTTACATTTCACAAGAATAGAGAAGGAGACTGGTTATGAAAAGCGCACATGAAGTATATGACGAAGCAGCAAAAGTCTGGAACCCCAACAAAGTCGATATCTTCCGGGGCTTCGGCATGGAGATGGCCATGGGAGAGCGGAGCGGCTGCCGCTTCAAGGACCTGGACGGAAAGACCTATATCAATATGCACAGTAACGGCGGCGTCTTCAACCTGGGCCATAGGAATCCGGAAGTCATGCAGGCCCTGATTGGCGGGGTTCAGAAGGTCGATGCGGGAAACCATTATTTCCCTTCAGAATACAAGAACCGGCTCTGCGAGCAGCTCCTGGCGGTTTCTCCCTCCTATATGAAATACGTCTATATGAGCTGCGGCGGCGGAGAATCCATCGATGCGGCCGTCAAATTCGCCCGCTACGCAACAAAGCGGAAGAGAGTCATTTCTCTGGACTGCGCTTTCCACGGGTCCACCGGCATCGCCATGGCCTGCTCCAACCCCGTATTTTCCGAGTTCTGGAATATGCCGGCGGATCCGGACCTCTACAGCAAGGTTCCCTATAATGACCTCAACGCTCTGGAGGACATCTTAAAGAAGAACGACACGGCAGCGGTTCTGATCGAGAGTATCCCTGCAACGGCCGGCTTCCCCCTGCCCCGTCAAGGCTACTTAAAGGGCGCTGCAGAGCTGGCCCACCGCTACGGAGCCCTCTACATCGCCGATGAGGTCCAGACCGGCCTCATGCGGAGCGGTCAGATGTGGTGCTGCGTCAAATACGGAGCCGAGCCGGATATGATCGTCACCGGCAAGGGCCTGTCCGGCGGCTATTATCCCATGTCCGCCGTCATCATGAATGAAAAGTCCGGCAGCTGGCTTCATAAGGACGGCTTTGCCCAGGTTGCATCCTTCACCGCATCGGAGATCGGCTGTATCGTTTCCTCCAAGGTCATGGAGATTCTGACCCGGCCTTCCACCAAGGAAAATGTAGACCATCTCACAAGTCTTTTTGCAGAAGGCCTGCCGAAGATCCAGGCGAAACACAAGAATTTCCTGACGGAAATCCGCCAGTGCGGCGTCATCATGGGTCTGAAAACCAGTCACCCTTACGGCGGCGCGGCATTGATGGTCAGCCTGATCCAGAGAGGCGTCTGGGCAGTCTTTGCGGACTATGACAAGGGAGCCCTTCAGTTCAAGCCGGGGCTTCTCATGGATGAGGAGACGGCAAGAGAGGTTCTTGCAACCCTGGATCTGGCCCTGTCGGATGCCGAAGGTCTGGTTCGGAAGGTGCCTCTGGAAGAGATGGAAAAGAGGGCGGCGATATGATGAGAGGAAATCTGAATGCGGGAAAAATGACGGTTGGCCTGGGAAAATCAGACCCGGCGGCAGACACGAGTACGGTTCGGAAGGAATTGCTTCGTACCATCAAGTATTTTATGATCGCATCCTCGGCGGGGTTGATCGAGATCTCCCTCTACACGCTTCTGGATTTTGCGACACCCTTGCCTTACTGGCCGGCATATCTCATTGCACTGGTGGCAAGCGTCCTGTGGAACTTTACCTTAAACCGGCGCTATACCTTCCGGGCAGCCAATAAGATCGCGCCGGCCATGCTGAAGGTGGCTGCCTATTACGCAGTCTTTACGCCGCTGTCAACCATGTTCGGAAACTATCTGGCAGAGGATCTGCTCTGGAACGGCGTTCTCGTCACACTGATCAATATCCTGATCAATGGAGTGACCGAATTCCTCTATCAGAGGTTTTTCGTCTTCGGCAAGGCGGTGGATACCCGGCCGACGGCAATCTCGGGGTGATGGGATATCAAGAGATAAAATCGGGAAAGAGTTTATGAAAAATTTGAATGGGGTCTGAATTTATAAGGAGCTCTTTTGTGAAAGGATGAGATAGGTTTCCCTTTCATAAAAGAGCTTTTTTTGTTGGTCTATATTTGGAAAAAAGCCGGAGTCATTCCGAGTATAGATAAGAAAGTCATCCTGATGTATACTAAAAATATAAATCTAGGATCAAATCAGAATTATAGAAGCTGATGTGAAAGGATATAGACATTATGGAACATCATCCTTTTTGGGAATTCGAGAATGGTTTAACCATTACATATTCTGATATCAAGAAAAATAAGAAATATGCCTAAATGCTTTGAAATATATGGTTACATTGTTTTCTTTTGGAGCAATGAAAGTGATCCTCTAGAGCCGGTTCATGTCCATGTTGGCAAACAGATCGGCAGAAATTGTACAAAGATATGGATTCTCAGGGATGGAAGTACCGAGGTGGCAGCAGCTTGATTCGACAGATTTAGTAAAGGGTAATGATAGCGTGAGGGGGCAGCATGAAGATTTTAAATTTCGGCTCTTTGAATATTGATTATGTCTACAAGGTAGACCACATGGTAAAGCGCGGGGAGACGCTTTCTTCGAGTGGCCGCGGTGTCTTTACCGGCGGCAAGGGCCTGAATCAGTCGATCGCCATCGCTCGGGCCGGCCTTCCGGTTTTCCATGCGGGAAATGTGGGGCGTGACGGGGATCTCCTTTTAAGGGAGCTGAAGGATTCCGGCGTAGATATCTCCCTGGTCCGTATTCTCGAGGATCAGCCGAGCGGACATACAGTTATTCAGAATGATAAGGATGGAGACAACTGCATCCTCCTTTACGGCGGGGCCAATCAGGCTGTGACCAAGGATCAGGTGGATGCCACTCTGGCAGAGTTTTCCGCCGGAGACTGGCTGCTTCTTCAGAATGAGATCAATGAACTGCCCTATATTGTAAAAAGGGCTCATGAGCTCGGAATGAAAATCGTTCTGAATCCTTCTCCCATGAATGAGAAGATTCTGGATCTGCCTCTCAAGGATATTGAGCTTTTCTTCGTTAATGAGATCGAAGCCATCCAGCTGATCCGGGGCCTGTCGGGCCGGGATTTGGAGAAGGAGCTTCTGTCGGAGACAGAGGGACCGGACTGGAAGAAAATCCGGACGGAGCTTTTGAAGCTTCTGCCGGAGGCGCATTTCGTATTGACCATGGGATCCTTCGGTGCGGTCTATCTTTCCAGGGATCTGGCTCTCTATCAGCCGGCGGAGAAGGTCAAGGCTGTGGATACGACTGCGGCCGGTGATACCTTCACCGGATACTTCCTGGCCGGAATTCTGCGGGGACAGATGGCTGGAGCTGCTGAGCCAGCCGGCCTGACGGCAGAGGCTTCGGAGAAATCTGAAAGTGCGGGAGAGTCTGAAAGGCCAGGAGAGTCCGAAAGGGCGGACATCTTGTCGGATGCCGACCGGATCCAGAAGAGCCTGGCCCTGGCCAGCCATGCTGCAGCCATCGCAGTCACAAAGCAGGGCGCCGCGCCGTCCATTCCTAGACTAGAGGATGTTGAAGCCTGAAATTTATAAAACCAGCTAGAGGAATAGAAGGGTAGATCGTTTCATATGGAGAAGAAGACAAGAAACAAGTTCATCGACATGGCATGCTTCCTTCTTGTCGTCTTTCTCATGGTCCTTCTGTCTCTTCTGGTTCATGAGAAGGAAGTGATCTTCCCTGAGGTCGGGGCTATTGCTGCGGGCATGTTTCTGACGCCCCACCGGTCCTGGATGACCAATGGAAAGCGGCTTTTCTTCTGCCTCCTTCTCTGTGGCATTGCCGGCATGGCCATCGTCCGTTTTCTGCCCCTGCCTCTGGCCCTGCAGATGATCGTGGCCTATATTCTGGCTCTTCTGATTCAGTCTCTGTCCGGGACTTCCTTTATGCCGATGATTTCGGCTCTGGTTCTTCCGGTTCTCCTGCAGAGCCGGTCCATCTGGTATCTCTATTCTCTGGTGATCTTTTCTCTTCTGATTCTTCTCATTCGAAAGGTTTTGGTGAAAAGCGGCCTGAAATACGAGGAGGATTTTATCCCGGTTCAGAGGGAACTCCCCTGGAAGCTGACTCTTTTTCGGATTCTTGTGGCAGCCGGCATGATTCTTCTTGCTATAGGAACGGGCTGGCGCTTTATGGCCGCTCCGCCGCTTCTGGTCGCCTTTACCGAATTATCCGCCTATCAGAATAAGGTCATCCGCATGCATCCGGCCCGGGTTATCCTGCTTCTGACTCTGTCTGCAGCTTCCGGCGCCTGGGTCCGTCTGGTCTTCAGCGGTCTGCCGGAAGGATATCTGATCTTAAGCCTTCTGATTTCTTCAATCTTATTTCTCATCGCTTTCTATCACACGGGACCTATGGTTCCGCCTGCCGGAGCAGCCATGGTTCTGGCTTACCTGGCTCCCAAGGAGTCGCTCTATATTTATCCTCTTCAGATCGGAATCGGAATTTCCGCCTACGTGGGACTGACTTGCCTGAGAAACTTTGTTATGCAGAAGAGATCCGGGGCAAATTCATGAATTCTTTCCCGACTTTCAGTGGGTTTCCGGATTCTCCGCAGACAGACTGGTGTCGGGGATCATCTCGACATAGACATCGCTGTATTCAATGCGGAGGTCGTCTGAGATTTCCCAGACAATCTTTTTGATCTCGCTGTAGTCGATCTGATTGCAGTCGGGCCTGAAATAGACACCGATCCAGAACATACGGCCGGTTTTTACGACATCGAGGAAGGTCATCTGGTAAGGCGTTTCCTTCAGGTGACGCTCGGTGACGGTCCGGATTTCCGCCATGATCTCCGGATCGGGAGCGAAGAGGACGAGGTCGTGGAGATTTTCCTTCAGCATGGAAAGGGGCTCCTTGACCAGGCTTGCGGTGACGATGATGGCCAGGACCGGGTCAATGTAGGGCGTGATCCAGGCGGCCTTGGTATTCCGTAAAATGAATTCCAGAGCGAAGCCGGCGCTGATGGCCAGAGTGCTGTAGGAATCCAGCTTCCAGGTATAGACTTCCGTCGCAATCATGGGCGATTCAAAATCATGTTCCATCCGTTTTAAAACCAGATAGAAGACCATGCAGAAGAGGCTGACAAGGATTTCATAGATGGCGATCAGACCGCCGTCAACGGCATTGCCTCCGTGGAGGATGGCCTGGATATTTTCGACGATCAGGACGATGGAAAGGGCGATCAGAACAAAGGTCTTGGCGACCACGAGAAGAGATTCGACCGGATAGAAGCCGAAGGAACGTTTTTCCGTGACTTTCTTTCGGGAAAGACGGGGCGAAAGCAGAAGCATTGGCAAAAGAAGGATGAGATCGACCGAATCCCAGAGACAGTCGGAAAGAAGGGTTCGGGAATGTGTGATGACCGCCATGAAGATCTCGGATGCCAGGAAAATGATGCAGCCGACCATGGACGTATTCAGGATGTGCTTTTCTATTTTCTCATGTTTGAGCTGGACCTTCTTTGCATCGATCAGCCTTCGGGTCTGCTTGGATTTTGCTTCGGGCATAAAACCTCCACTGCGCCGGAATGGTTTACATTTTCTCTTATTATAAACCGGGTTCGGGAAATGAGGCAAGGGAAGGAATATCCTGGAAAGTCCCGCAGGCCGGATGATTTCCCGGCTTGCAGGCCAGGGAATACAGATTCTACCCTAACGCGGCCAATCTTCTGTAATTTCTAGACAGACCGGTCAAACTGTCGTCCCTTTTATTGACACGCCAAAAGCTGGGGCGTAAAATCTCTTCATATATATTTAGCTTAATTTAATTTGAATCCGTTAAAATAAATTTACCATAAACGAACTTGCGAATACGAATATTCAAAATCATTCAGAAATTAAAAAGAATCTGCAATCTATCTGTAGAAATTCCGTTTTCATTAGAATACGCAACATAGAAATACTTACGATAGAAGTACATATTATCGAGGAAGTACATGCTCCAAGTTAAAGACCTGAGAAAAGAATATAAAACCGGAAATTTCGTCCAGAAGGCCCTGGACGGAGTCAGTCTGAATCTGAGAGACAATGAGTTTGTCGCTATTCTCGGTCCGTCCGGCTCCGGAAAGACGACCTTCCTGAACGTGATCGGCGGCCTGGACCGCTACGACAGCGGCGATCTCATCATCAATGGTGTCTCCACGCGGAAGTACAGGGACCGGGACTGGGACGCCTACCGCAACCACACGATCGGCTTCGTCTTCCAGAACTACAACCTGATCTTGCATCAGACCGTTCTGTCAAATGTAGAGCTTGCCCTGACCATTTCAGGTATTTCCGGGGCAGAACGAAAACGCAGAGCGGAAGAGGCTCTGGTAAAAGTCGGTCTGGGTCAGCATCTTCATAAGAAACCCAACCAGCTGTCCGGCGGACAGATGCAGCGGGTTGCCATTGCCCGTGCCCTGGTAAATGACCCGGATATTGTTCTGGCCGACGAACCGACCGGTGCCCTGGATTCGGAGACCTCGGTTCAGGTCATGGAGCTTCTGAAAGAAGTGGCCAAGGACCGCCTGGTGGTCATGGTTACCCATAATCCGGACCTGGCTTATCAGTATGCGACAAGAATCGTAAAAATCAAGGATGGAAAGGTTGTTTCCGACAGCGACCCCTATGAGCCCGAAACGGTTCTGGAGCCGGTGCACAAGCGGATCGGCCGGGCGTCCATGAGCTTTCTGACTGCCCTGCATTTAAGCTTCAATAACTTAAGGTCCAAGAAAGCCAGAACCTTCCTTGTGGCCTTTGCCGGATCCATCGGTATCATCGGTATTGCCCTGATCCTGTCTCTTTCCAACGGTGTCAACAAGTATATCGAAAATCAGGAGTCGGATGCTCTGTCCAGCTATCCGGTGCAGATTCAGAAGACGGGTTTTGATTTTGCCAAGCTTCTCTCCGGCGGATCTGACAGCTCCGGCGACTCTTCTTCGTCATCTGCGGATTCTTCGAGCTCTTCGAGTTCCAAAAAGAGCACAAAGTCTGCAAAGACTTCCAGGTCTTCCAGTAAAAAGAGACAGACCTCGAACAAGGAGAGCTTGGACACCAATGTCCCGATTCAGACCGAAACCCTGGATCTCATGAATCAGATTCAGAGCAATGATCTGGGTTCGCTGAAGAAATATCTGGAAAGTAAGAAATCCGGTATTGAATCCCATGTGGATGCCATCGAGTATCACTATGATGTGACACCCCAGATCTACCGGCTGACGACAGATTCCACAGGTTACAGCCAGGTCAATCCCAACCAGACCTATGACGGATTGAATCTGGGAACCAGCCAGATGAGCTCCATGATGGGCACGGCCATGAATACGGACATTTTCTCCATGCTGCCCGAGAATTCAAACCTATACAAGGATCAGTATACCCTGAAGGCCGGCCACTGGCCCAAGAACAAGAACGAGATGGTTCTGGTTCTGAACCAGAGCGGAAGTCTGAACGATACGGTCCTCTATACTCTGGGCCTCCGGCCGGTGGATGAATTGCAGTCGGCGGTTTCCAAGGGCCTGAACACTCTGACCGAAAGCAGTTCAACAACAGACGGAAGCAGTACTTCGTCAGGCACAGACAGCAGTACTGTTTCCAGTGGTGGCACAAGTACAGCTTCGGGAAGCAGCATTGCGGCTGCTTCTACAGACAGTACAGGTTCTACAGGAAATTCAACAGCATCCGGCAGCTCCGGCAGTACAGGTTCCGGAACCTCGGACAAGAAAAACTACAGCTACAAGGATTTCATGGACCTCGATTTCTATATGGTCTATCCGTCCGATCTCTACAGCTATGACAGCACCTATCAGGTCTGGTCCAGCAAGGCCAATGACAGCGCCTATGTCAAGAATCTGATTGGCCAGGGCCAAAAGCTGAAGATTACAGGAATTGTTCAGCAGAAGTCCAGCAATTCTTCTTCCATGCTGCAGAGCGGTATCGCTTATACGTCCGACCTGGTTTACGACATCATGGATCACGCCAAGAGCAGCGGAGTCGTGAAGGCTCAGATGGAAACGCCGGAAATCAATGTCCTGACAGGCAAGCGCTTTGATGAGGAATCGACCGACAGTGAGATGGACTTAAGCAAGCTCTTCACCATCGATCCCTCGGCCATGGCAAAGGCCTTTTCCATGGGAAATCTGAATGACCTGTCCTCCGCTTTTTCGGGCGCAGGAGCGAATATCGATTATTCATCGCTCTTCTCCGGTCTAGATTCGTCTGCTCTGACTTTGGGCCTTGGAAATGTAAACCAGGACCTTCTTTCGGCGCTCGATCCATCGGTTCTGCTCGACGGAGTTCAGGTGACGGCCTCATCCGAGGATCTGCAGACCATGTTCTCGGACCTTCTGACCAAATATCTGGATTACGGGGCAAAAGCCGGAGCTTCCACCGACTATCGGTCCTTTGACACGGCCCTTCAGAGCTATCTGAACAGTGACGAGGGACAGGCCCTTCTTGCAGATGAACTCCAGAAAATTCTGGCAAAGAACCAGGATGCCATGATCACCAAGGAGGATTTCCAGAACTTTGTCAAAATCATCCTGCCGGATATATTAAAGAGCTACAGCCAGTATGAGACCCAGTACAAGGCGAGCCATCCCAATGCCACGGATGAGGAGATCAGTCAGGCTTATATGGCAAATCAGGCTGTGACAGATATTCGTGCCGCCATCCAGAACCATCCGGATGCTGCAGAGACCATCCGGAACCGGATTTCGAACTTTAAGTTCTCAAGCGAGGATCTGCAGGAGATCGCTTCGGCCTTTCTTTCCGGCTATGACAGCTATGCGAAGAGCAAGGGGAATCTGCCGGTTATTAGCGACCTGCCGGCTTCCTTTACGGCCTATCTGAATTCCAGCGAGGGCCAGGCTGAGATCCGGTCTTTGGTGGAGAAATCCATCAATACCGATCGGCTTCAGAGCAATATCGAAAAGGCTCTGACGGATGCGGAGGGAAAAGCGGCAGAGGCCGTTTCCAGCCAGCTTCAGAAGGTCATGGAGAATGTCATGACCCAGATGATGAAGCAGCTATCGGTTTCCATCCAGTCGTCCATGAAGAAGGCCATGTCCTCCTTTACCGTAGATCCGACGGCCTTTGCCAGCGCCATCAAGCTCAATATGTCGGCAGAGGATCTGCAGTCGGTTCTGACCTCCATGATCAGCGGGAATAACCAGGCCAGCTACGACAGTAACATGGAGGCCTTCGGCTACGCGGACCCGGATGATCCGGAAGAGATCGATATCTATCCGAAGAATTTCACCGAAAAGGACAAGGTTCTGTCGATCCTGGACAATTACAATAAGAAAATGAAGGCCAACGGCGAAAAGGACAAGGTCATCACCTATTCGGACACCATCGGAACCCTTATGACCAGCGTTACCCGGATCGTGAATACGGTAACGACGGTTCTCGTTGCCTTTGTCGCCATCTCACTGATCGTATCCTCGATCATGATCGGTGTTATTACCTACATCAGTGTCCTGGAGCGGCGGAAGGAGATCGGCGTCCTCAGGGCCCTGGGCGCAAGCAAGAGGAATATCCGAAACGTCTTCAATGCGGAGACCTTCATCACAGGCCTTCTGGCCGGTCTGATCGGAGTTGGCCTGACAGCCCTGATCCTGATTCCGACCAACCTCTTTTTGATCCCTCACTTCGTTCCGGAGATGTCGGTTCATGTGAGCCTGCCGATTCTGAATGCCATTGAACTCGTGGCCCTGTCCGTCTTCCTGACCCTGATTTCTGGCCTCCTTCCGGCTCAGAAGGCGTCAAAGAGCGACCCGGTTGCGGCACTGCGGACGGAGTAATTGTGAAATAATCAAGGATTTACATTTGGACATAAAAGAAGAGTCTCGTGAAGTGATTTTCACGAGGCTCTTTTAGTAATTTACCTTTTACATCCCAAATATATGGGGATTCGGTGTTTTCTTCGAAATGGATGCTCAGATTACTCTCTGCTCTTGACTTCTTCAACCAATGCAGCGGTCTGACGGGCGATGGAAAGCTCCTCGTCGGTCGGGATGACATAGACACTGATGTGGGAATCCGGAAGGGAGATCAGGCCTTCGCCGCGGACATTGTCATTGGCCACGTCATTGAGCTTGACGCCTAGGAAGGAAAGCTTCTGGCAGACCAGCTTCCGGACGAAAGCGGAGTGCTCGCCGACACCGGCGGTGAAGGTGATGGAATCCACGCCCTCGAGAATGGTGACATAGGCGCCGATATACTTCACGATGGAATAGACATAGGTATTTAAGGCGCGGATGGCATTGGGATCATTCTTTCCGTAGGCAACGGTCAGGTCGCGGATATCGGAAGAGAGGAAATCACTCAGACCATAGACACCGGACTTGTAGTTCAGGACATCCATAACACCCTGGGTGTCCAGGTTTTCCTTCTTTGCGATGACGTTGATGATTTCTGGATCAATGGAACCGGAACGGGTTCCCATGATGATACCTTCCAGAGGGGTATAGCCCATGGAGGTGTCAACGGACTTGCCGTTCTTTACAGCGGTGATCGAAGCACCGTTTCCGAGGTGGCAGATGACCTGCTTGCAGCGGTCATAGGGAACGCCCATGACTTCAGCGGTCCGGCGGGAGACATATTCATGGCTCATGCCGTGGAAGCCGTAACGGCGGATCTTGTATTTCTTATAGTATTGATAGGGAATACCGTAGAGATAAGCCTCTTCGGGAAGCGTGTGATGGAAGGCGGTATCGAAAACGCCGACCATATGAACGTTCGGCATATATTTCTGACAGGCGCGGATGCCCATGAGGTTGACCGGGTTATGAATGGGAGCCAGTGCGGAGCATTCCTCGATGTCTTTGATGACTTCCGGTGTCAGACAGGCCGGACCGTGGAACTTGTCGCCGCCATGGACGATACGGTGGCCGACGGCATCGATCTCGTCGACACTTCCGATGACTCCGTGTTCCTCGCTGATCAGGGTCTCGATAACCATCTTTACAGCGGTATCATGATCCGGGAGATCACAGTCTCTTTCCAGCCGCTCGGCGTTGGTCGGTTCATAACGGAAGTGACCGAACTTGGATCCGATTCGCTCGCAGAGACCCTTGGCCAGAATGCTTTCGTCAGACATTTCCATCAGACGGAATTTTAAAGAAGAGCTGCCGCAGTTGATGACTAATACTTTCATGAAGGTCCTCCTTATTACTAGCAGTAAGCGAATCTCTCACGGGGAAATTCGATCGAAAGATCAGAATCACATCGGAGATGGCCCGCCGATAAACCAGGCTTTTTTCATGGCGTGGTCTGTTATAGATTGTTAAATAATTAACATTAAATGTATTATATCAAATACAAATCAAAAGAAAAGCAAGAAATTGAAAAAGGAAAATCTTTCGGCGATATCACCAAAAGACCGAAAAGAAGAGAAGAGGACATCGGTATTAATTTCTGATTGTGGATTGTAGAATGGCGACTGTATACAAAATTTGGCGAGTTTCAGCGGAATCAGGCGCTGGTCTATATTTCTGAGACAGGAAATTGGTTTATTTACAAAAAAGCCAGCCGGAAATCCGGCTGGCTCGTGAAAGAAAATTAGAATTGCTACTGCAGAAAATTCTGGCTGATCAGGAGAAATGCCTCAGGCCAGCTCTCTCTGTACGTATCCCTGGAGAAGCAGGAAGGTGTTTTTGACGCCGTCCATATGGGACCGCTCATAGTTGTGGGAAGCATAGACACCGGCGCCGATCAGGCCGTGGCGGATATCGTAGCCGGCCTGCAGGGTGGCCTCGACGTCGGATCCGTAATGAGGATAGATGTCGATGGCGTAGGAGAGACCCAGAGCCTTGGCTGTGGAAGCCAGTTCGGAGATCAGATCGTAGTTGTAGGGACCGCCGGAATCCTTGGCGCAAATGGAGACCATCCGTTCGGTACAGCCCAGATCCGCGCCGACGCAGCCCATATCGACAGAAAGCATGTCCTCGGTATCTTCCGGTACAAAGCTTCCGCCGTGGCCAACCTCCTCATAGACGGTAAAAATCAGGGTGATCTTTCTTTTCAGCTGAATTTTCTCTTCCTTTACCCAACGGGCAAAGCCGATAAGGATGGCAGCGGAAAGCTTATCATCAAGGAAACGGCTCTTGATATAGCCGGATTCTGTGATGATGGTTCT
>JAQYBF010000047.1 GCA_029338875.1 Lachnospiraceae bacterium | reverse complement strand
TCCGAGGCATCGGCATCGGAAAGTGCGTCAGAGTCAGAATCTACGGCTCTTGGAAGTATGAGTAATTATCGGAGTTATCAGGAGTATGAAAATCTCTTCAAAGAGGGGCTGAAACAGCAGAGAACCAGCCAGAGTTTCTTTTATAACATTATTTCTCAAGTTGGGGAGAAGTTTAATGACAGTATTTATCCTCAATATATTTGGAATATTTGGAGCGGGTGGCAAATAACAAATGAATATCAAGCATATCAGAAGATGTGCGATGTCTATAACTACATTTATGGAAATAATGAATTTAAAGATACTATATCAACGGGATCTTGGCGGGAGAAAGAAAAAGAAGTTACACTTGGTCAGAAGGCCAACTACACTGCGGTACGGCATGATGAAGATCTGCAGCCGATATCCACAAGTGATAAGGTAATAGTTGATAGTAGTGATGAGAATGTCAGTAGTCATCCATCGGGTGATTACTCTGCAATCAAACCTCGCAATATTAGCTTAACAACGGAAATAAAAAAAGAATTCATGAGATCCTGGTATGCAGAGGATCATCGTGGTAGGGGAAAGGGTGCAGCTCTTCAAGGGCAGTACTATTATAAATATCTAAGTGAAAAGAGTGTTGGTCGATATAAAGAATATACGATGGAAGATACTCCTACGACAGTTTTGGAAGATGGTCAGAAGTATTTCATCCCCTATGCCATTAAATATGAGGAAGATGGCTATCCCATCCATATGGATTTTTATCTCTTTACCTGGGATGCAAAAACTCAAAGATTTCGGCCGGATACAAGCCAATATGAATCGGAATATGCTTCGACATCTGCTTCTGAGTCTGCTAGCCAGAGTGAGAGTTTGTCAATTAAAACAAGTGAAGCAGAAAGTGAGTATGAGAGCAAGAGTCAGTCTGAGAGTGTAAGTATGTCCAGGTCGGCGAGTGCAAGTACGTCGGAGTCCATTAGTACAAGTACTTCCAAGTCAGCGAGTGAGTCTGTAAGCGGATCTCAGTCCGCGAGTGCAAGTACGTCAGAGTCCATTAGTACAAGTACTTCTAAGTCGGTAAGTGAATCTCAGTCAGTGAGTGAAAGTACCTCGGAGTCCATCAGTGCAAGTACCAGTACTTCTCAGTCCGCGAGTGTAAGTACCTCGGAATCCGAAAGTAAATCCGAGAGCGAGTTGGGGTCAGAAAGCGCAAGTACCTCAGAATCTGAAAGTGAATCCGCGAGTGAGTCGGAGTCGGAAAGTATAAGTACTTCGGAGTCTGAGAGTGAATCCGAGAGTGAGTTTGAGTCAGAAAGCACAAGTACTTCGGAGTCTGAGAGTGAATCCAAGAGCGAGTCCGAATCGGAAAGCACAAGTACTTCGGAATCTGAGAGTGAATCCGAGAGCGAGTCCGAATCGGAAAGTGTAAGTACTTCAGAATCTGAGAGCGAATCTGTGAGCGAGTCGGAGTCTGAAAGCCTGAGTGGTTCAGAATCCGAAAGTGAGTCGGAGAGTGCTTCAGAATCAGAAAGCGTAAGTGCTTCAGAATCTGAGGTTGAGTCCGAGAGTGAGTTTGAGTCAGAAAGCACAAGTACTTCAGAATCTGTAAGTGAATCGGAGAGCATTAGTGCATCTGAGATTACCAGTCGTTCAGTGGAATCTGAGAGCAATAGTGGATCGGAAAGCACCAGCCGTTCTGTAGAATCCGAGAGTGTTTTGGCATCGGAGAGCACCAGCCAGTCGGCGGAATCCGAGAGCGTTTCAGCATCGGAAAGCAACAGCCGTTCCGTAGAATCCGAGAGCACCAGTGCATCTCAGTCAGTAAGTGTAAGCACTTCTGAATCCACCCATGCAAGTGAGAGTACTAGTATCTCAGAATCTGAAAGCAGATCTGGTTCTGAGAGTGTCACTATCTCCGAATCCGAAAGTGGGTCCATCAATACAAGCGTAAGCAGCTCAGAAAGTATTAGTACCTCTGAGTCCTTAAGCCTAAGAAATTCGGAGAGTACCAGCACTTCAGAGAGCTTGAGCCAGAGTGAAAGCGAGTCAACGTCGACCAGTCTTAGTACTTCGACTTCGACCTCGACCTCCTTAAGTGAGGCACAGATTCCAGTACCTGCACCAACACCTGTTCCGACGCCGACTCCAGCGGTTGCTACTCCAACTCCGGCAGCACCCGTAGCTCCTGCACCGCTGCCCTTACAGGTTACCGGCGGTAATATTGTGACACCTGGCGGAAATATCAATCTGACGCCGCAGGCAAATGCCAACCCTGCCCAGGCTCAGGCTCCTGCAGCAGAGGATCAGTTGGTTGAGAATCAGGAAATTGAGACTCCTGCAGCAAATAAGAAGCTGGATAAGGACAGCGGAAAACGCTGGATCTGGTGGTCCTGGCTTCCTCTGGCAGGCGTCATTGCCTCCATCATTGATAAAATCATTCCGAAAAAAGATGAGGAGGAAGAGAAAGATAACAAGAAAAAAGAGGATGAAGATCAGAAAAGATAAGCATTGAGCTTAGAACAAACCATTGGAGGTACGGATTGAGATGGGCAGCAGAGAGAGGACAAATGAATTGGGAAAGCGTCTGCTTTTCACAGCCTTTGTGCTTGCTCTCTACCTCATCGGCCGATCCGTACCTCTTTTTGGTATTGAAAAGACGGATGCCTCTCATCAGAGTGCCGATCGAATCCTCTTTTCTATCTTGAATGGTGATGTGTCCAGGACATCCATCCTGGCGCTTGGAATTCTGCCTTACATGAATGCTTCGATTCTTGTTATGTTTCTTACGGCTTTCCGGTCGGAAGGCGCTCGTCGACATTTATCAGGACGGAAGATAAAGCGCTTGCAGGGGGCTGCGACATTAGGATTCACCTTGGTTTTTGCTTATTACTATTCCGGTCAGTATCAATACAGGAGAGATCTTATGCTTCTTCGGATCCCTGTCCTTCTGGAATTGGCGGGAGGCGCCCTCTTCATTGCCTGGATCGCTGATCGAAACAGGGAGAAAGGGATCGGTGATATGGCACCGATTTTCATTCTGAATCTTTTATTCAGTTTCGGGAATAGCTTGCACAAGGCACCGCTTTACCAGTATCCCAAACTTTTCCTGGTCAGTCTCCTGGCAGTTGGGATGACGCTTTTTCTGGAGAATCATTTCTTAAGGATTCCTTTAATGAGAGTCAGTATCTATAATACACATAGCGAGAATAGCTATATCGCTTATAAATATAGCCCCGTCTCTACGATGCCTGTCATGTTCGCAACATCCATTCTTTTTCTGGTTCGTCTCCTTTTCCAGGGCTTGATCTTGATCGGCGTCAAAGAGAAGGGATTTCTTACATTAGCATCCGATCTGACCATTGGGAATCCTTTGGGTGATCTGTTTTATCTATTGATCATTGTTTTGATGTCGATCGCTTTCTCCTTTCTTATCTTGAAACCGGGAGAAATGGCAGATCAGCTCCTTCGAAGCGGGGACTGCATTCCGGGAGTCTATCCGGGAAAGAAAACTATGGGATATCTGGCCAGGCGAGTACTGGGACTGGCTCTTTTGAGTGGAAGCTTTCAGGCCCTTTGTTTGGGAGTATCCCTAGGATTGTCCTACAAGGGACAACTTACACCAGCTTTAGCTCTCTTCCCATCCAGCATAATGCTGTTTACGGGCTTCCTTACGAATATTGTGAGGGAGATCAGTCACTATTATCGCTTTGATTCTTATCGGTTTTTTCTTTGAATAGAGGGAGAGAGTTATGCTTTACTTTATCCCGGCCTGGTATGATGAAAATCAATGGAGAGAAAGGGAAGAGGTCTGGTATCGGCCGAAGACATCCATGGAGGCAGATGATACAGCTAAGGAGATACAGCTTTTTTATAGAAGAAACCTATGTCCGCTGAAGATCATTCTCCTCTCATCGGCGCCGAATTTCCGACATTTTCTCCATCGGCTTGGCCTGATCCACGTGGAATATTGGTCTATATTTGATGCGATGCAGTGCATACGGGGAAAGCAATTAAACAGTTTTTCCTACTATGACCTGGCATGGCCTGAGGGGACCGAATTCCACTTGACACCATTTGCAGCCATTGCAAGTCTGCATGGAGAACGCATTGCCTTGATTCAATTCGGGGAGGGCGGGAATCTGATCCGGATCGAAAGATATGAGGAGGGAAAAGAGGTCAGTGAAATTTCCTATGACGACCGGGGTTTTATTTCCTCCATTCGTACGCTGGATCAGGGGAAAGTGATTCGTGAAGATTTTCTGGATAACATGGGTAAGGTTCGTTTTTCTCTGCTTTCAGGCGGAAGGGTAGAGATCAATTCAGATCTCCCTTTCTATGAATTGGAAACCGGAAGCGGGCGGATCCAAAAGAGTTATCAAAAGCTGCAATATGCATCCTTAGAGGATGTCATTGGGGAGGTTTTCTCTTCCTATTTGGAACAGCTGGATGCAGAATCGGTTTTCTGTATCGCCAATCATGATCGGCACGCAGCACTCTTACAGAAGGCATTGAAAAAAAGAAAGACCATCGTGACGGTATATGAAGCCAGGAAGAAGGTTTGCAACAGTCAGGTTGCTATGGATTTTCTGGCCGGGGCAGATCAGATCATTACGGATTCGGAGGAAAATGAGAAAATCGTTCGGCAAGCTCTCATCCGGAAGGGAATACCGGAAGATTTATTTGGCCATCGGATCAAAAGAATTTCTCCTTTTTCGGTTCGCCATGAGACAAGTCTTTGTCAGACTCTTCCGGTAAAGAATCTGCTGCTTCCTGTGGATCTGCTTTCGGAAAGCGACTTTCAAGAGGCCATCCTTCAGCTTGCATTTTTTCTCAAGACGCATCCTTCCGTCCGGGTTCATCTCTTCACAAGAAGTGCCGAGTACTGGGCAGAGGAGAGGATTTTGAACCGGGTGGAAGAGATCCTTTCCAAGGCTTCTTTCCCGCCGGAATGGTCAATTCAGGAGGATTCCTCGGCAGAAAACAGGACAGAGGAAGGAGGATCCTCTCAGAAATTTTTTGCTGATGTTTGTCGGGACTCTATGTCGATCCATCGTTGTATGCTCTTGCAGAGAGTCTTAGTGGATCTAAGTAAGAGACCGGATCAGTTTCTTCAGGTTTCTGCTGTCAGTCTGGGAATTCCTCAGATCTGTAAGGGAAAAACGGTTTTCTTGGAAGATGGTCAGAATGGGATCCTTTTGAAAAAAATGGAGGATCTGCCATCGGCTCTGTCTTATTATCTGGATCAGCTGTCTCATTGGAATGATGCCAGAGTCCTTGCCTATCGTCTGGGAGAACGCTATTCGTCAGAGGATATCGAAAAAAGCTGGGAGGAGGTCATAGCCGGTCTTGATTAGTATTCGAGTGCTTGCCTATTTGAATCAGGAAACCATCCGGGGGATGACATATCCGGAGGGCTGTGAATGGACCTTTGATCCTTCTCTAGAGAAATTAGAGGGAGAAAGGGAAGAATATGATGTTTGCCTGGTTGGTCATCCTCTGACCGACAGAGAGTGCGACTTACTCATGTCCCGGGTAAGAGCATACAGTCTCTTCTTTCTTTCAGATCTTACTATGACTGATAAAATGCAGCATTTATTGCAATGCCGTGTAGGGACTATGCTTTCATCAGAGGACTTAGAGAATTTTCTAGAAGAGGATCTGAGAGATTATTTTCATAAGCCTTACGGGCAGAAAGTTTCTTTATCCAGTCTGGAGATCTCTCCTTTCTTTCAAGGCCGGACCCATTGGGAAGGTATGACAGAATGTCAGTTGGAGGGAGACTTCGGAGATGATCTGCAGCAACTGGCTTTCTGGAGGATGAATATGCCGCTTTATTCGGATCAGCCCCTGGAGATCTGGTTTGAATACGATCGAAGTGAATCTGCAGAGATCGTTCTTGAAGTGGAATTATATGCCGGGGATGAAGAAGCAAGTCTTCTGGATCAGTGGACTTTATCTGAAGAGGATCTGAAATCCCCCTATGTCCTGGAAAGCATGAATAGTGGTTATCTATTCTTCCATTTGAAGGCCAGGGGAAAGGGAAGGATCTCTATCATTTCTCTTCATATTCGATTTTCCCGGCATAAGAAGGGGCTTTTCCTTCCGGGAGGGCAACGCTTTGTGACCAAAGGGAAAGAGGAGTTCTTCTATTATTTTGATCCCGGCGACTGTAAGCCTCCGCTTTCTGTCTACTTTTCCGGCTATCGTACGCAAGAAGGATTTGAAGGATATTATATTCTTAGAAAGCTGGGCTGTCCCTTTCTTTTGATCAGCGATCCCCGGCTGGAGGGAGGAGCCTTCTATCTGGGAGATCAGGAATATGAAGAGGGGATTCTCTCTGTGATCAATCATTATCTCGATTTTCTGGGGTTTGATCCTAAGAATCTGATTCTGTCCGGCATGTCCATGGGCACTTTTGGTGCTCTCTATTATGGAACTTACTTGAGGCCGGCTTATATCATTCTGGCAAAACCTTTGGAGAATCTTGGATCAATCGCACAGGCAGAACGGCTGGAGCGACCGGGGGGCTTTCCAACCTCTCTGGATGTTCAGTGGAAACGGATGCATTCCCTGAGTCGGAAAGATTCGGATGAGATGGATCAGAGCTTTTGGAAACGGTTCAGTAGTGCAGACTGGTCCAAAACAACATTTTCGGTTGCTTATAAAATAGAAGATGATTATGACAGGTCAGGTTATCAAGATCTCCTTCTACATTTAAGAAGCAATGGGGTGAGGCTGATCGGTCAGGGACGTCATGGCCGCCATAATGATAATTCCGGTGAATCCATCTCCTTCTTTCTTCGCCAGTATCGAATGATTTTGAGAAAGAGATATGGCCGAAAGGGGTTGGATCTTTCTTGACGGATGGGCCTTAACCTTCAGATCGATAGAAAGCGAAAAAAGGATGGAAGCATTATCCTGGAGAATTTTTTGGAACAATTATTTTTATGAGTCCTATCTCTATGGTTCCAAAGTAGATTTTGTAAAAAAAGATGAGGTCCATTATAAAAATGACCTGATGCCGCCCGGGACTGTAATTAAGACCTGGAGATCCCGTACCAATTTCCAGGCAGATAAGACGGAACCGACACTTCCTTTAATTGACGGGGAATCCAGCTATTCTTTTCAGTTGAACTGTGATTCGGATGTCGCAGGCGGTCTACAGCTTCGCCTTACATTTTTTGACAGGAACGGTCAGAAAATTGGAGAAAAGGTCATGAGAGAACGGGAGATGATCCTTCAATGTCCCATACAGACTTATAATTATGACGTCTCTTTGATCGGAAGCGGGGCGCACGAGTTTTGTTTTCATTATATAGAAATCACGGAGCTGACAGATTAGTATTTTGATCGTTTCAATTATTCCGGTATGCAACAAGAGAAGGGCAAATATTACTTATGAAGAGGAAACTTTTCCGTCTGCTTCACGAGGTCCGATCCTATGCCGGTCAGATGGCAGGACTGTCGGATGCAGACTTACAAGAAAAAACAGAAGATTTTCGTCAGCGCCTGCTTCAGGGGGAGACAACGAATCACCTTCTGCCGGAGGCCTATGCCCTGGTTTGTGAAGCAGATCAAAGGATCCTTGGCATGGCACCTTTTGATGAACAGGTTCTGGCTGCCATTGCCATGCATCTTGGCTACCTGGTCGAGATGAATACCGGCGAAGGAAAGACCCTGACCGCGACCATGCCGCTTTATCTCAATGCACTGACAAAAAAGAGTACGATCCTGGTTACAGCGAACGAGTATCTGGCCGAGCGGGATGCCAAAGAAATGGGGCCGGTTTATCGTTTTCTGGGCCTTACGGTGGAAGCAGGCGTTTCCCATGAGGGGAATCAGAAACAAGATACTGCCTGGAAGAGGAAAAACTATCAGGCAGACATCCTTTATACCACGCATAGTGCGCTCGGCTTTGACTATCTCATGGAACATTTGGTTCGACGGCCGGAAGACCGCTTTTTACGGGATTTTTATTTTATTATCATCGATGAAGCGGATTCAGTCCTTCTGGATGCAGCTGAGACGCCTCTGATCATTTCAGGGGCTCCCAGGGTCCAGTCCAATCTCTATGCGATAACGGATCAATTCACCAAGACTCTTCGTCCAAAGGAGGAGTTTCATGAGGAGGATCGGGATGTCTGGCTGACAGAAGAGGGAAGTCACTATGCCGAGACCTATTTCGGCATTCCCATGCTGTATCAACGGCAATATTATGAACTCTACCGTCATTTGAATCTAGCTCTCCGGGCGAATGAAAAGATGGTGAAGGAGAAGGATTATGTCGTTTCACCGAAAGGAGAGATCGTTCTCCTGGATAATGGAAGCGGCCGGCTGATGGAAGGCATGCGTCTCCAGGGAGGACTCCACCAGGCAGTAGAACAGAAGGAAGGACTTCCATTAAGTCAGGAACAAAGAGCCATGGCATCGATCACATACCAGAATCTCTTCCTTTTATTTCCGCATATGTGCGGTATGAGTGGCACTATGTATGATGCCAGGAAGGAATTACGGGAGGTTTACCATAAGACTGTAATACGGATACCGCCCCACAAACCGAGTCAGCGTGCGGATTTGCCGGATCTTTTCTATAAGACTTCAGAAGAAGAATTTCAGGCAGCGATAGCGGACTGTCAAAAAAGATATAAAAAGAAACAGCCGGTCTTGATCGTTACATCGATCATACGTGATAGTGAGAAGATCTCAAGAGCTCTTTTTGAACTTGGTATTCCGCATAATGTTCTAAATGCCAATAACAGTTACTGGGAAGCAGAGATCATCAAGAACTCCGGTCAGATGGGAGCGGTCACAGTTTCCACTGGTATTGCAGGACGGGGAACCGACATCCGCTTGGGAGAGGGAGTGGCGGAACTTGGAGGTCTGGCTGTCATCGGGGTCGGCCGCATGGCCAATATCCGCCTGGAAAAGCAGGCTCGGGGACGGGCTGGACGACAGGGAGACCAAGGGAGCAGTCGTTTCTATGTCTCATTAGAAGATGAAACGATTCGAACAGGCGTTGGCGATGATATGGAAGAACGCCTGCTGAAAAGGCACTGGTCAAAAGCTCATTTACGGCGCTATATCAACGGCGTACAAAAGGACTCCGCTTTCCGTACTTTTCAAGCCAGGAAACAGGCCGTGGACTATGATAAGGTTCTGAAACGGCAGCGTGAGGTCTTCTATGATGCGAGGACCAGGCTTTTGAATCAGGAAACGGTGAACCGTGAGATCATTGACCGGCTTACTTTTGATAATTTGAAGGCTTTTCTTAAATCGTTTGGAAGAAAAGGACCGAACCAGTGGGCTATGAACCGTTATGTTCTAGACAATATGTCCTATCAGATCCAGGCGGACCGCATTCGTGCGGATCTGCCCAAGGCCAAGATCCTTCGGAATCTGGTGGCTTATTATAGAGATCTTCTTCGTGAAAAACTGGAACATCTCCCGCAAGGTGTTTTACAGGAAGACTTTATCCGGGAAGCGGTTTTTCTGGCCATTGATCAGATCTGGATCGAAGAAGTGGATTATCTGCAGCAGCTCCAGTATGTCACGATGACAAGGTCCAGCGCCCAGCTGAATCCACTTTATGAATACCAAAGGGAAGCTCTTAGGGCCTTTCGGGAGATGGAGGATGAAATGAAATTACAGATCATGAGAAATATTCTGCTGGGGGAACCCTATCTGGACAGTAATGGAAAACTTGCCATCAACTTGCCATGAAACCGGTCGTCTCATTCCATGGAACTGTTTTTTTGCAATGAGACGGACCGTTTGTGTGTAGTGATAGGAAAAAGGTGAGAAAATGATATACAATTTTAACCTCGGCATCGGATGGGCCTCCAGCGGAGTCGAATACGCTCAGAGTTATCGGGCTCGACTTTTTCGAATGAACCATCAGAAGGCCCGCTTTATCTTTACCGATATGTTCCCAAGGGAAAATATCGAGCATATGACGAAGAATATTGGTTTCTTGGATGAGGAAGTGATCTGGCTTTATACCTTCTTCACCGATCAGATGATCGAGCCTGTCAGTTTCCGGAAGCAGGATCTGGAAGAGACCTTCGCTGATCCTTCTTTTACTTTTCAGAGGGAAGGAAAAATTGCTCATTACAATTTCTCCGGTCATAATAATTTCTATCGGGTCTACTTCACCGATGAGGTACATGATCTGGTTCATCGGGTCGAATATGTCTCCCGAGGATTTCTGATTCGAAAGGATTATTTCACCTCGAGACTTATTTATTCGGAATACTATGCGCCTAAGGATGGGAAAGCCCGTCTCTACCTCCGTCGCTTCTTCCAGAAAGACGGATCGATCGCCTATGAGGAGATCCTGGATGGAGAAGATGAGACCAATGCCATCTTCCAGTTCTCGGATCAGATCTGCTATGGTAAACAGGAGTTTGTGGCTTATTTCGTCCGCAAGCTATCCCTGACGGCAGGGGATACCGTCATTATCGACCGGACCACCGGGATCGGAGAGGCTATTTTGGAAAATGCAGGCTCTGCCCGGGTCGGCATTGTCATCCATGCAGACCATTACAGTAAAAATGCGACGAATGCGGACTATATTCTCTGGAACAATTATTATGAATATGATTTTGCCATGTACCGGCATATTGATTTTTATATCACGGCAACCGAGGTCCAGAATCGGACTTTGCGAGAGCAGTTTTTGCATTATGTCGGACAGGAACCCAATGTCTGGACTATACCGGTCGGGGCACTCCCGGAATTGAAAAAGCCTAGGTTGCCCCGGCGCAAACATGCCATCATAACGGCCTCCCGTCTGGCCAGGGAAAAGCATATCGACTGGGCCATCCAGGCGGTAGTCAGAGCCAGGGAGAAAATCCCGGATCTGACGTTTGATATCTACGGCGTCGGTGGTGAAGAGAAAGCCCTGAAAGACTTGATCGAATCATGTAAAGCGTCTTCCTATATCCGGCTTATGGGGCAGGCAGATCTGAAGGAAGTCTATCAGGAGTATGAACTCTATTTATCGGCTTCGATGAGCGAGGGCTTCGGTCTCTCAGTCATGGAGGCAATCGGATCCGGGCTCCCGGTCATTGGTTTCAATGTCCCTTATGGGAATCCGACTTTCGTAAAAGAGGGGGAGAATGGGTATCTAATTGATCCGGAAGCTTTGCTCACAAGCCCCATGAAGATTAACGCCTTGGCAGAAAGGCTTGTTCTCTTTTTCCGGGAAGACAAGTGGGAGCAGATGTCAGAGATGTCGTATCAGAAAGCAGAGAATTTCTTGGAAGAGGAGGTGAGAAAACAATGGCTGGCATTACTGCAATAGCTTCCCTGCAAAAACCGGAGCAGGGAATTCTCCTTCTTGATCATATGGATGATGCGGCGAAGAGATTAAAAGATTCCTTTCGTATGGCGGGATTCCAAGGCCTTGTGATCTCTTGCAGCGGAGCAGATTTTCTGCCGGAGGATGTCGTCTCTCCCTATCAATATTTCTGCCATCGTATCAGGGGACAGGAAAGGAGGAGAGATGCCTTGGTGATGGGGGAAAGCAAAAACCGGCCCCGTTACTTTAATGAAGTCAATCGCCCGGATTATTGGGAGATCTCTGGTAATAACACGTCCGCTGAGATTCATGAACGACAACATTTGCGTGGGCGGATCCACTATCTGTCCGGTCAGGGAAGCCGTCTGGTCCGATTTGTAGATTGGCTGGATCCGAATGGAAGACTTCGATCCCGGGATCACTATGACGAGAGAGGCTTCTTGTCGGGGCGGTCTATATTTGACAATAAAGAAAAGATGATTCAGAGGTCCTGGTTGGATCCGGAGGGAAGGACATGTATCACGGAAAATAATGTGACTGGGGATACGATCCTGAACTGGAAAGGAAAGGTCTTCTTTTTCCGGGAGCGGGCGGATTTTCTGCTCTTCTTTCTGAAAGAGATTGGGGAGACCGGGGATCGGATCTTCTATAATTCTTTGTCGATTCCTTTCTTTGTTTCAGAGCGTCTGCGTCGGCCCGGTAAGGAGGATATTCTTTTCTGGCAGGAGGGTAGAAGACCGGATATTCCGGGTAATATGAAGATCATTCTGACTGGGAAGTCGAATCATACCCGGCGGATCTATGTTCAAAACCAGGAGAGTTATCAGGCTTTGCTGGATCTCGGCGCATCGAAAGACATCCTGCGGCCTCTGGGCTATTTACAAAAATATGAGAGGAAGAGCCGCCATGGTCTTGATATTATGATTTCGACCAATTCCGATAAGATCCGTAATATTAGGGAGATCGTTCGGGCTATGCCGGGAATGCATTTCCATATTGCTGCGATCACGGAGATGTCGAATGTTTTGCTTGGCCTGGAGGAAGAGCCGAATGTTACTCTTTACCCGGGGGCTTATCCAAAGACTTTTGACAAGTTATTTTCCTTCGCAGATTACTATCTCGATATTAATTATGGAAATGAGATCATGGATTCCTGTCGAAGGGCTTTTGAAAACAATATGCTGCTCCTGGGATTTCGGGATACCTTACATGCACCGGGGTATCTGCCCAAAGCACATGTTTATGATAAATGGGAAGACTTGACAGCAATGCTTCAACAATGCATGGAGTCAAAAGAACGGTTGGACCGAGAACTAGCCAAGCAGAGAGAAGCCCTGTCAGGCGGAAGTCTTATGGAATATCAGAGTATTCTGATGTGACAGGCAATGCAGAGAGCATTGTCAAAAAGCAGTGTTACAGGTGTTGCAAGTTGTATTGTCAAGGTAGAGAAACAGGCAATGCAGAGAGCAATATCAAAAGCAATGGAAAAGGTAGTGTACAAGGAGGAAAAAATATGTTGGACTTTCTAAAATCAATTTTATTCGGCAAAAATCAAAATGACATCATGATCATCATTTTTCTGGAGTGGATGCTGGCTATCTATGGAATCGGTATGACAGTTGCATCCAAACGTCTCTGGGCAAAGATCATCAATCTGATCCTGACCGTTCTTTGGGTGGTTTGTGCCATCTTGAATATGGTTTATAACCTGTGACCGCAGAGACGGAATCGGCATACTTCTGGTAGAATTAATGGCATTGAGTCATTTGCATTGGAAGGAAATGCGATTAAGACCATAGAAATAAATTGCAGTCAAGACCATGGAAATCAATGTAGCAATAGACCAAGTGTCGGTCATTGGATATCAATTGGCTGTTGTCAAGCTTACCGGTAGATGAAATCGATATATGGAATTTTCTCCAAAATATTGCGTAAATCCAGGAGACTCTTGGGTTGGTAAGAGTCTAAAAATCGATATAGGTTTATTTTCTTCAAATATTGCGTAAATCAGGTCCTCTTGATAGCAATCATTTTATCTGGATTTCATATATCGATATCTGCCGTAAAAACCGCCTTGATGAACAGGTGAAGTATGCAAATAAATGTAGGAAATTTCATATATCGATATCTGCTGTGAAGATCACCTTGATGAAAAGGTGAAATTTGACTCATTTTCAAAAGAGTCCCCCCTTATTCCAAGATTGAATTCACTTAAAATTAAGTATATGATAAGAAAAGCAATTCCTTTGACAGAAAATGCAAACTACCCCCAAAGAAATTTTGAAAGGACATTTTGGTGAGACCCGGTGATTTATTAAGACGATCCCGTGTCAGATTTTTGTCATCGATTCTCCTTTTTTGCCTGTTTTTTGTGGCCTGTAGCTCGAAATCAAAACCGATCGGTCATTCTCCGACGGAGACGGGCAAACAGAGCGCCGGTAAAGTGGATCCAAATTCCACGCATTCCGGGGGAAAACGGGAAACTGTGACAAATATTCTTATGACGGAGACCCCCGGTCTTACGGTCTGGACAGGGTCTGACGGGAAAATACAAGTGGACGCATCCAATACAAAAAAGGGCTATGTCTGCGTCAAATATACAGGGACTGCAGACCGGGTCCAGGTGCAGATGACCAATCCGGATGGAAGCCGAAACCCCTATCCTCTGCAAATCGGATCCTTTGAAGGCATTCCTCTGACCGGCGGCGACGGAAACTATTCGATCCAGGTCTTGGAGCATGTGAGCGGTAAGACCTATGCCATCGGTTTATCGCAGACCTTTGATGTTCAGCTGGATAATGAGTTTACGCCATATCTTTATCCCAACCAGTACTGCGATTATCAGTCGGACGATCAGGCAGTCAAAAAAGGACAGGAGCTGTCTGACCGGTCTTCGGACGATCTCGATTTTATAAGAAATGTATACCACTTTGTTATAAAAACCATAAAATAC
>JAQYBF010000046.1 GCA_029338875.1 Lachnospiraceae bacterium | reverse complement strand
CGACTGCACCCATAAGAATCTGAAGGGCTGCGATCACAGGCCGGAGATCCTCTATCTTAAGGACCGGAAAAAGAAAGTATTCCCGGTTTACAACCGCTGCAGTGTCTGCACCAACTATATCTATAACAGTCTGCCGACCAGCCTTCTCGCAGACAGTGAGAACTGCCGCCGGCTGCATCCAAAGGGTTATGAAATCAGCCTCAGTCTGGAAGATGAGGCAAAGGTCCGGGAAATCGGCCGGGCTCTCTCTGCCTTTCTGGAGGGGAAAGCCTCTGAGCTTTCCTTCCCGACCACCAGAGGCCATTTCAGAAACGGAGTATTATGACAGAAGCTTTCACAACCGTATCACGGTTTACCTTATTAATCCTTGTGACGATCTACATGTTTGATTCCTTCGGGGCATTGAAGAATGAAATCCGTCCCAGAAAAAAGGCCCATCTCTTTCATCGGATGAATGTGACCCAGATTCTTTTCTGCATCAATGCCAACCTGGTTCTCTTTCTGAACAGTCAGAAGGTCATCTATCTGATTCTTCTTTTGGCAGAGATTGTCTACTCGCAGATCCTCCAGCTGATCTACAAGATTTTCTTTCCCAACTGCGAGAGGATCCTGGTCAATCATATGGGAATGCTTTTAACCATCGGTTTCATCATTCAGTCCCGCCTTGCGATAACCACAGCCATCCGCCAGTTTGTCATTGCAGCGGCCTGCCTGGTCCTCACGGCCTTTGTGCCCGCCATCATCCGAAAGGTCGATGACTTTTCACGTTTTGAGCTCTTATATGCCATCCTGGGTATCGGAAGCCTCCTTCTGGTTTTGGTAGCCGGCTCCTGGGAAGAAGGCGCCAAGCTGGCTTTAAGCTTCGGCTCCATCCGAATTCAGCCCTCGGAGCTGGTCAAGATCACCTTTGTCCTCTTCGTGGCATCCGGTATGCAGGAAGCCAGAAATTCCGAAAACGAGAAGAAGATCATGCTGATCGTTACCGGCATCGCTCTTCTCCATATTCTGATTCTTGTGGCCAGCCGGGACCTTGGATCTGCAGCCATCCTCTTTGTGATCTATCTGGTTCTCTATTACTGCTACAGCGGAAAGATCCGCGTCCTTCTTCTGGGCGGCGCCGGCATCGGGCTTTTTCTCCTTCTTGCCAATAAGATTTTTTCCCATGTTCACGCCCGGATCGTCGCCTGGCTGGATCCCCTGTCCGTGGTGGATACCTCCGGCTATCAGGTCTCCCAGGGCCTCTTTGCCATGGGAACCGGCGGATGGTTCGGCTCCGGCCTCTTGCAGGGTATGCCCAATAAGATTCCGGTTGTCACCAAGGACTTTATTTTCGCAGCGATCGGGGAGGAATTCGGCGGCCTCTTTGCCATCATTCTGATCTTCATTTGTCTGGCCTGCTTTATTCTCATGATGAATACGGCAGTCCGGGTCCGGGACGAGTACCCTCGGCTGATTTCCGCCGGCCTGGCCGTCTGCTATGGCTTCCAGCTTTTCCTGTCCATCGGCGGCGTGGTCAAATTTATACCGTCCACAGGTGTAACCATGCAGTTTATCAGTTACGGCGGATCGTCACTTCTGTCAACGATGCTCATGTTTTCCATCATTCAGGGCATCACGATCCGAGATCAGAAGCAGAGAGAGGAAGACTACCTGGATGAATATGACGGAGAGGAGGTCTGATCATGCGGCGTACAAATGATTCAAAGAGAAGAAACAGAAATCTTCGGGACGTTGATGACGACCTCTACCTGGACCTTCCCGAGATTGATATTCATTCTGCAGACACGAGAAGAACCGGCCGGACTTCCGGACGTGGAAGTACCTACGACAGGGCAGGCCGACGGACTTCCGGGCAGAGTCGAAGCACAGGACAGACGGGCAGCCGAAACTCCGCTATGGCAAGACATGCTTCCGAATCCGGATACAGGAATCAGAATGGAAGAGGCATCGAAAGCATAAATATCAGATCCGGAAACCGGTATGACACAAATGGCAGAGGAAGTTATGCCGCCAGTGGCAGAGCACAGAATGGCAGAGGAGGCAGGAGCGGCAGGAGCGGCAGGAGCTCAACTAAGGAATATACGCTGATCACCTACCTGGTCCTGTTCTTATTCCTGGCCATGGTAGCCTACTTTGTCTACTTCATGTCCTTTAAGAGCGAGGACTTTATCGCAAGCTCCTACAATCCCAGGATGAACAGCCTGTCTGCCAAGGTCATCCGGGGAGATATCGAGACCAGCGATGGAAAGGTCATTGCCACCACAAAGGTTGCATCTGACGGGACCAAGACCCGGTCCTATCCGGAAGGCCATACCTATGCCTTTGTGACCGGCTACAGCGGAAAGGGTATGACCGGTCTGGAGAAGACCCAGAATTTCAAGCTCCTGACCAGTCATACTTCTGTGATCGAGCATATTCAGAATGCCTTAAAGCAGCAGCAGAATACCGGTGATACGGTCATCTCAACCGTGGACAGCACCGTTCAGGAGGCTGCCTATAAGGCGCTCGGTTCGGCTCATGGTGCAGTCATTGCCATGGATCCGGAAACCGGACGGATTCTTGCCATGGTTTCCAAGCCCGATTACGACCCCAATACCATTGTGTCGGACTGGGACAGCCTGAATGCCACATCCGAAGAATCCTCGCCTCTTTTAAACCGGGCGACCCAGGGACTCTATGCGCCAGGGTCTACATTTAAGATCGTAACCGCACTGGAATACTTAAGAGAAGGAAATTCGGTCAATGACCAGTTCCATTGCGACGGAAGCTATACCCACGACGGCTATACGATCAGCTGCGCTGCCCACGAGGTCCACGGCGATGAGACCACCGAGACCGCCTTTGTCCATTCCTGCAATGTGGCCTTTGCCCAGATGGGCCTGAAGCTCAATGTCAGCGACTGGAAGAAGACCGCCGAGGAGCTTCTTTTCAATAAAAAGCTGCCTTCGTCTCTGGGAAGCTCGAGAAAGAGCACCTTCGCTCTGACTACGGATTCCACCGATGCGGAAATCATGTCCACGGCCTTCGGCCAGGGCAGGACGACCGTGACACCGGCCCATATGCTGATGATCGTTTCCGCCATCGCCAATAATGGCGTTCTGATGAAGCCGACCCTGGTTCAGGCTATTTCCAGTGCGGATAAGGCCGTAGTTCAGGAAGAGGATCCGGTAAGCTATAAGACTCTGATGTCAGAGGATGAGGCAGCGACTCTGCAGACCTTTATGAAGGAGGTTGCCGAGCATTCCACCCGGGGAAAGCTCAAGTCGGATTCCTATACCGCTTACGGAAAGACCGGTTCGGCCGAATATCAGACAGGCGTTGACAATACTCATTCCTGGTTTGTGGGCTTCGCCGATAACGGTCAGAAAAAAATCGCGATTGCTGTCATCGGTGAGAAAAAAGGCTACGGCGTATCCTTTGCCGTTCCGGCTGCAAAACAGGTCTTTGATGCTTATCTGAAGTAAGGTATAATTGCGGCAGAGGGTCTTTTTTATGACATTTTACTGTAACTTTATCGCCGGTCCGGACGGGCCGGGCGTCAGAGAACTGAAGAAGGCAGAAAGAAAGGGCAGAAGGATTGACTGGAAGAAGGGTCTGAAGGGATTAAAAGATGACAGGCTTTCGGGCTATGTCATCCTCCTCCTTACCGATTCCCCGGAGCAGCTGGAGATCTACAGCATGAGAGAGTATGCCTTCCGCCGTCTTTACCAGAGAGACGGGCTCATCGTCGGAAGCGGAAAGACGGTCGATGCCTGCGTCGACCGGATCTATGAACTGGCAGATCAGACCTATCAGAAGACCGGAGGACTGGAGATCCGAAAGGAAATCCTCAGAGCACAGGAAGAGAGGAAGAAGCTATGGCAGTCATGATTCTTCTTTCCATTCTGAAGGTCATTCTCTGGATTCTTCTGATCTTACTCCTTCTGATTCTTTATCTTCTCCTGGTCCCCTGGGGCATCCGGGGACGTTTCCGTCTGGACGAGGAAGAACAAAGCGGAAGCTTTACTATAAAAAGCTTCTTACGGTGCTTTCAGCTGGTTCTGGACTACACGAAAGAAAACAAGCTTCAGTTTCAGATCAGTCTCTTCTGGGGAAAATGGAAGCTTCTGTCTTATCCGGAATCGGAAGGTCAAAGAAAGGCCGGGAAGGAAAAAGGCTTTCCAGTCGACAATCAGTCTGAAGAAGAACAGGATGAGGGAAAGAAAAACGGCAGAGAAAGTAAGAAGAAAGAGAAGAGAAAAGAAAAAAAGCAAGACAGGAAAAAGAGCTGGCTGAACTTTAAGGAAAAGATCAGCAAGGTTTTCCAACTTCTTCGTAAACTTTTCTCGGAACCAGGCAAGGCCGGTATTCATAAGATCCGGGTTGAGCTGTTTGGCTTTCTTCGCCGGCTTGGTTTACACTTTACAAAGACCGAGATGCACTTTGCCGGATCCGGACCCGATGTGACAGGTGAAATTCTCGGAGTTCTGGCCATGATCCCCTGGGCCCACCAGCCCGGGCTCAAGATCCGGCCGGACTTTACGGCAGACAAGGCTTATTTTAAAGGACATGGGCAGGTCAGGGGACATCTTCTGGTCGGTGATCTTCTCTTAACGGTGATCCGCCTGCTGATGGATAAAAATGTGAGAACCTTATTACATGCGATAGGAGGTAATAAAAAATGAATCAGAATCAAGAGAACGGCGAATTCAAGTCTACCGTGGAGACTCTTTTCTCCGGCATGGAATCCTTTCTGACATCGAAGACGGTGGTCGGCGATCCGATTACGGTAGGGGATACGATCATTCTGCCTCTTGTAAATGTAAGCTTCGGCGTAGGCGCCGGTGTTTTCGAGCAGGAGAAGAACAATAACGGTGCCGGCGGTCTGGGCGGAAAGATGACACCCAATGCAGTCATCATTATTCAGAACGGTTCCTCCCGTCTGGTCAGAATCGACCATCAGGACGGATGGGACAAGCTTCTGAACCTGGTTCCGGATCTGGTCAACAAGTTCACCGATCTGGGCGGAAAGAACAAGAAGACTGCAGAAGAGGATAGTGAGACTGTAGACGAGTAAAAAAATAACAAGGGATCCGGTTCTGACCGGGTCCCTTGCTTGATGAAGTGCCTTTTAGCTAAGACTCGCAGCCGCTTCGCGGACTGCTCGTTATAATGAAGAATGCTTCGCATTCAACGCGGTACGAAAAACGTACCGCGCTACAGGAAAACCCATGTGGGTTTTCCTGTTTCATTATAAAAAAAGGGATTCAGCAAAAGCCGAATCCCAAATCTGGCGAAATTAAATTCTCAGAAATTATGCACGCTCAACTGCGCCGGAACGAAGACAGGATGTACATACATAAAGTCTCTTAGGGGTGCCATTTACCAAACACTTTACAGACTTTACATTAGACTTCCACATCTTGTTTGATCTTCTATGAGAATGGCTCACTTTAATTCCAAAATGAGCTCCTTTTCCGCAAACTGCACACTTTGCCATTGCCTTACACCTCCTCGGATCGAATTTATGTATGGATTTGATACCAAATCACAACGTGCTTATTCTAGCAAAACCAAAATTAAAATGCAAGTACTAGTGAAAAATTTCGCCTTTGTTTTTTCTATGAAATGACTTATAATATTTTTACATTGTAAAAAACTAGAATCATTACAGTTTGGAGGTTCTTATGCAGGGACAGATGGAGACAACACTCGGTAAAGTAGTGATTGACAATGATGTCATTGCTGCATATGCCGGTTCGGTTGCCGTGGAATGCTTTGGCATTGTCGGAATGGCTGCCGTAAATATGAAGGACGGTCTGGTAAAGCTCCTGAAGAGAGATTATCTGAGCAAGGGAATTACGGTTGAGACAACGGATGAGAATCAGGTCACCCTGGATTTCCATGTCATCGTTGCTTATGGTGTCAGCATCAAGACAGTCTGTGACAACCTTATGGAGACCGTAAAGTATAAGGTTGAGGAATATACCGGTCTTAGTGTCAAGGAAATTCGTGTACACGTTGAAGGCGTACGTGTCATTGACTGAGGAGGTTCATCTTGGAAATGAAGACGATAGATGCCAGCATGCTGGCTAAGATGTTTCTGGCGGGAGCAAAATCGCTGGAGGCACACAAGGATGAGATCAACGAGCTGAATGTGTTCCCGGTACCCGATGGTGATACCGGAACCAATATGACGATGACGATCATGTCCGCAGCCAGGGAAGTGGCAGGACTCATGGACGCTCCTGAAATGAAGCCCATCTGCAAGGCAATTTCTTCCGGATCCCTTCGCGGCGCGCGCGGAAATTCCGGCGTTATCCTCTCTCAGCTCTTCCGCGGCTTTACGAAAGTGATCCGCAATGAGCAGGAGATCACTGTTCCGATTCTTGCAGCCGCATGCAACCGGGCCGCAGAGACTGCCTACAAGGCTGTTATGAAGCCCAAGGAAGGAACGATTCTGACCGTTGCCCGCGCGGCAGCAGACAAGGCCATTGAACTGGCAGACCAGACAGAGGATGTCCTGGTCCTGACCCAGGAGGTTGTTGCTGCAGCAGAGGAGACTCTTCAGAAGACCCCGGATATGCTTCCCGTATTAAAGCAGGCCGGTGTCGTTGACTCCGGCGGAGCCGGACTCCTTCAGGTATTGAAGGGCGGTCTTCAGATTCTTTCCGGCGAGGATGTGGATCTGACCATCGAGAACACCAATGCCGAGAATAAGGATGTCGTAAAGAAGCAGAATTTTCAGTATCATCTGGAATTCAAGCTTGTCATCACAAAGCCCGCTACCGATCAGGAAAGGGAGAAATATAAATCCTATCTCGTGGCAGCAGGCTCGGATGTCAGGAATACCCAGTCCGGCGATACCATCACTACGGCTATGGATACCAATGCACCCGGTGAGATCATTACCCGTGCAACCGGACTTGGCTCGATTTCAGATGTCACTCTGACCAATCAGATGATGTCCGATGCCCCCAAGGCTTCGGAAGACAAGGCAGAAGGTCCTGCAGAAGATGCAGAAGAGACAGAAGCTCCGGCAGAGGCAGCTGCTGCAGAGGAAACGGCAGAGCACAAGGCCTTCGGCTTTGTATCGGTATGTGCCGGTGCCGGTATGGCTGAGATCTTCAAGGGAATCGGCGCAGATTATGTGATTTCCGGCGGACAGACCATGAATCCGAGCACAGATGATATCTTAAATGCCGTAGATCATGTCAACGCTGATACGATCTTCATTTTACCGAATAACAAGAATATTATCCTGGCAGCCAATCAGGCCGTCAGCCTGGAAGAGAAGAAGCACCTGATCGTTATTCCGACCAAGACGGTTCCTCAGGGAATCACCGCTCTCATTAACTTTGTACCGGATGATTCGGCAGAGGAAAATGAAAAGCGGATGAACGAGGAGATTGGTCATGTCAAGACCGGTCAGATCACCTATGCCGTTCGTGATACTGTGATCGACGACAAGGAGATCAGCAAGGGCAACCTCATGGGCATGGGCGATAGCGGCCTGCTTTCGGTCGGCACCGATATGAAGACGGTTATGCTGGAAACCTTAAAGAATATGGTTGACGAGGAGTCTGCTCTGATCAGTATCTATGCAGGTGCTGATGTGACCGATTCCGATGCGGAAGACATCCGCACAGCTGTCGCTGAGGCTTTCCCGGGACTGGATATCGAGCTTGAGAAGGGTGGTCAGCCGGTTTACTACTATGTCTTCAGTGTAGAGTAAGGAAGCAGGAATTTCTTCAGTTCATATGAAAGAGATCAAATCCTTAACTCATATGAACGGAATGAAATTTCTAAGATTATATTTGAGAAAATAGGACCATAGGAACCTTATGGAGCCGGGCCCTGTGGCATCTGCCGCGGGATCCGGCTCCTTTCGTATAGATAGAAAGGCCAGGACATCAAAGATGAACGAAGATGCAGCCCTCCATAATTTCCGCGGCATCGGGAAAAAGACGGAGGAACTTTTTCATAAGCTCGGCATTGACCGGGCCGGGGATCTCCTCGCTTACTTTCCAAGAGATTACATGGTTTATCCTAAGCCCCTGGAATCCACGGATGAGCTGGAGCCGGGCAAAAAACAGGCCCTCTACGGCTTCTTTAAGAAGGCTCCGGTCAACCACCATTACCGGTCCATGGATGTGACCATTGGTTACTTTTATATCGGTTCCAGGGGAGAAAAGGCCATACAGGTCTTCTGGTACCGCATGCCCTATATTTCCCGGAATATCCATATCGCATCGCCCTATGTGATCTACGGGACGGTCGGGGAGAAAAACGGAGACCTCCGCTTCGAACAGCCGGCTCTTTTTTCTCCGCCGGCCTATGAGAAGGAAACCGACCGCCTGCTTCCGGTCTACAGCCTGACCAAGGGAATCTCTAATCAGAAGATGGAAAAGACAGTTCAGGAAGCCCTGAACCTCTGCCTGCCATTGAAGGATCCCCTGCAGAGAGAGGAGGATCTCCTGAAGGAAGCGGGTCTCATTTCCTATGAGAAGGCCATCCGGAACATGCATTTTCCGGAGAGTCCGGACGGACTGTCCGCAGCCATCCGCCGTTTCAGCTATCAGGAATTTCTGGTTTTCTTCTTAAATATCCGGATGGAAGAGAAGGGCCTGGCCAAGGAAAAGAATGATCTGGTCCTGGACTGCCATGAGACCTGCGACCGAATCCGGGAGAATCTGCCCTTTACCTTAACCAAAGGTCAGGAAGCAGCTCTCTCGGATCTGAATTCGGATTTTGCCGGACCTACGGTCGAAGAACGGCTGATCCAGGGAGATGTCGGTTCCGGAAAGACCATTGTGGCCTTTCTTGCCATGGTCCGTATGGTGGAAAACGGCTACCAGGCTGCTATTATGGCTCCGACCGAGGTATTGGCGTCCCAGCATCAGAAGACCTTCCAGGAGTTGATCGACCGATATCAGCTTCCCTATCAGATTGCCTTTCTGACCGGCTCCCTGAAGACGGCGGAAAGGCGGAAAGCCCTTTCGGATATCGAAGACGGGACGGCCGATTTTATCATCGGAACCCATGCCCTGATCCAGGAGGGCGTCTCTTATCACAAACTGGCTCTGGTCATCACCGATGAGCAGCACCGCTTCGGCGTCCGCCAGAGGGATGCTTTCTTAAAGAAGGGCCAGCATCCCTTCTCTGTTGTCATGAGTGCGACTCCCATTCCGCGGACTCTGGCTCTGATCCTCTATAATGGCATGCATGTTTCGACCATCCGCGATGTGCCGAGCGAACGGCTCCGCGTTAAGACAGCTGTCATTCCGGACAGCAAGCGGGCAGTGGCCTGGAATTTCATCCGAAAGCAGGTGGCAGCCGGTCATCAGGCCTATATCATCTGTCCCCTGGTAGAGGCCAGTGAAAATCTGGACCAGGAAAATGTGACGGATTACGGGAAGAACTTAGCAGAATATTTCAAGGGAGATGCCAGAGTCGGCATCCTCCACGGCCGGATGAAGCCGGAAGACAAGGATAAGATCATGACGGATTTCGCTTCGAATAAGATTCAGATTCTGGTCTCGACCACCGTTGTCGAGGTCGGTGTCAATGTGCCCAATGCGACGGTCATGATGGTCGAAAATGCAGACCATTTCGGTTTGGCCCAGCTCCACCAGCTGAGAGGACGTGTCGGCCGGGGCCAGTGGCAGTCCTACTGCATTCTGATCAACAGTCAGAAGAAAAATGCGGACCATGCCAATAAGAGACTGGACATCATGAACAGGAGCTATGACGGATTTGAAATTGCAGAAGAGGACTTAAAGCTCCGAGGTCCCGGAGACGCCCGGGGCATCCGCCAGAGCGGAGATTCGCCCTTTACTATGGCTGATATCTATCAGGACAGCGACCTTCTGGAGCTGGCTTCCCTTCATGCGGATAAGATTCTGGAAGAGGATCCGGAGCTCTCCGAAGAAGGACATGAAGGCCTCCGACGCCTGGTCGACGCCAAGGCGGATGAGACATATACCAACTTGTAATATGTAATAACAGCGTCAGCAGGTCATGCTCCACTTTGCATTTATGTAAAAGTGGAGCATGACTTGCTGACGCGCCCCCACAGCGAGAGCGAAGTGATGCGAGGCAGCACGGGAGCTCGAGCTGTGGGGGGATCGCGGGAGTGCGAAGCACGGAGCGATCCTGTTATTACCTTACTCCCGCACTTCCCTCACCTCAGCTACCGAAGGCTTCACGGTGATGGAATAGTTGGTGTAGTAGACGACGAAACCCGGTGCGGAGCCGTTAGGCTTCTTTACATTCTTTCTCCTGAGATAGTCAACCTCCAGCTTGTCGTTGTCCCGGCCGGAGGAATAGTAGGCGGCCAGGGCAGCGGCAATCTCATAGTCGTGGTCGGGAACTTCCCGGCCCTCGGTCTTTAAGATGACATGGCTGCCGGGCATCTTCTTGGCGTGGAACCAGAGGTCATTGCCGTTGGCAAAATGGAAGGTCAGATCATCGTTCTGATGGTTGTTCTTTCCGACATAGAGATGGAAACCGTCTGCAGTGACAAAGTGAAGGGGACGGGATTTGACCTGACGGACCTTCTTCTTTCCGTATTTCTTATGAAGGAAGCCGGCTTCCTCCATTTCGGACCGGATTTCCGCGATGTCGGCCTCGTTTTCACAGAGATCCAGATTGGCCCGGATGGAGAGAAGATGCTGGAGAGTGGCCTCGGTTTCCTTACAGAAAACCGAAAGCTCCTCCCGGGTCCGCTTCAGCTTCTGGTACTTGTCGAAGAAATGGTTGGCATTTTCCATGGGCGTCTTCTGGGGATCCAGGCTGACCTTCATCTTGCTTCCGTCATACCAGTTATCGAGAATGGCTTCCTTACTGCCTTCGGGTATGGAATAAGCATAGGCCTGGACCAGTTCGCCCTTGAGACGATAGCTGTCCATCTTATCGGTATCCTTAAGCTGTTTCTCCTGGAGATTCAGCTTTTTTTCGTTCCGCTGGATCAGGGTCTGGATGATCTTTCGAAGGTCGGACGACTTCTGATGCATGTTGGTATAGATATTCCGCTCGGCGTAGTAGGTTTCGAGCATTTCGGAAATGCTGTCGAAGGCTTTCTGATCCTGGTCCTCATAGATGGTCAGAGGCAGAACGGTAAATTCAATAGGTTTCTCCCTGCCCTGATCGTAAATAATGGCGGGCTGGTAGTTTCTTTCCTTCAGGTCAGACATCAGAGAAGAAAATTCATGGGAAAGACGGTCCCGGTCTATATTTGTCAGAGAAGCCGTAGACTGGTCGCCGTCCAGGCCGGCCCGGTAGCAGAGCTCATTGGCTGTGACCGGAGAGAAGCCGGTGTAGGAGCTGTAGATGGCCTTGAAAATGGGCAGAGGCTTCTTCATGACCGTGGCCGCAAAGTCCTCGGCTGTCTCGGACAGAGGATCCTTCCGTCCCTCCTGGGCTGGGATGAAGTACTGCTTTCCGGGCAGGACCTCACGCACAGAGCTGACCTGGAAGGAGATGTGCTTGATACTGTCGATGATGACATTTTCTTCATTGGTAAAGATGATATTGCTGTGCTTGCCCATGATCTCGACATAGAGATACTTTTCCCGGGTGTCGCCGAGCTCGTCCATGTGCTCGATGGTAAAGCGGATGACCCGCTCGAGTCCCATCTGCTCGATTTTCTTGATCCGGCCGTTAGCGATATGCTTCCTTAAGACCATGCAGAAATTCGGAGCCAGGGCAGGGGCAGTCTTGTTTTCCGAGGTCAGATAAATGAGAGGCAGGCTGGCGTTGGCCGAAATCAGAAGCCGGGCTGTGCCGCGGGGCATCTTGATGGTAAAAAGAATCTCCTCGGGTTCGGGCTGGGCGATTTTTGAAATCCGCCGGTCGGTCAGAAGGTCCGAGAGTTCGTCTGTCAGTGCATGTATGGTAAAACCGTCAAAGGACATGAGTTACTCCTTGTTAAATGTATATATGTGTGCTGCGCCTCGCTCAGGGGCGCAGCCGGAAATCATAGGCTTGTTTTTACAAGTGCAGAGCGGCTGAAGGCATTAACTCTGTTATAATAACACAGAATTGGTTTGACTGGCCATTTCAAAAAACATATAATAAGGTTTGTTTATGGTCTTCAGACCTGAATCGTATTTTGCTTCGAAAGGCAGGAAATTTCCTTTGGAAAGTATGACAGGCTACGGCCGCTCCTCCCGTATCGTCGGACAGAAGCAGATCGTAGTTGAAATAAAATCCGTAAATCACCGTTATCTGGAATTATCTACCCGGCTTCCGGAGGCCCTGAGCTCCCTGGATCCGGCTATCCGAAATCTTGTCCGCCATTCCGTATCCCGCGGTAAGACGGACCTGACCATCCGTATCCAGCGAACCGGATCCGAAGAGACGGATCTGATCTGGGATAAGGGCATGGCAGCCTTTTATCAGAAGGCAGCCCTTGAGATGGCAGAGACCCTGCATCTCCCGGATGATCTGACCACTTCCCGTCTTCTGAATATGCCGGGTGTTATCCTCCAGTCTGATTCCTCTGAGGACCCGGACCGGCTCTGGGAAGGCATCCGTCCGGTCATCGAAGAAGCCCTTACTAATTTCCACGCTTCGAGAAAGGCCGAGGGCAGCCGCCTGGCCAAGGATCTTCTGGAAAAGGCCGATACCATGGCCTCCCTGGTCGACCGCCTGGAGGAGAGAGCTCCGGAACTGATTGAAAATTACCGGAATCGTCTCTACGACAAGGTGAAGGAGGTTCTGGACGGAGAAAATGTAGACCTCGATGACAATCGTATTGCTGCCGAGGTTACCATTTACGCAGATAAGATCTGCATCGATGAGGAAATGGTCCGCCTGAAAAGCCATGTAGCTGCCTTGCGAAAGGATCTGCAATCGAATGAACCGGTGGGAAGAAAGCTGGATTTTCTGGTTCAGGAAATGAACCGGGAAAGCAATACCATCCTTTCCAAGTCTACGGATGTCCTGACTGCGGATCTTGGCATTGAGATGAAAACTCTGGTTGAGAAAATCCGCGAACAGGTGCAGAATATCGAATAACAGAAAAGCTTTCATATGAAATTTATCAATATCGGTTTTGGAAATATGGTTTCTTCAGACAAGATCACCTGTATGGTGACACCGGATTCCGCACCGGCCAAGCGTCTGGTTCAGACTGCACGTGAGTCCGGCCGGCTGATCGACGCCTCCCAGGGACGTAAGACCAGAGGGGTCCTTGTCATGGAAAACGGGTCGGTCATTTTATCCGCTTTGAATCCGGATACGATCGCCGGACGTCTGAATGGAACAGGAGACAGTAAAGAAGCAAAGGAGCAGGAGAACGATGACTGAGAAAAAAGGAATGGTAATTGTACTATCAGGCTTCTCCGGAGCGGGAAAGGGTACGATCATGAAGCACCTTCTCTCGGATTATCCGGGTCAGTATTATCTCTCTGTTTCTGCTACCACGCGACAGAAGAGACAGGGCGAAGAGGAAGGAAGAGAATACTTCTTCAAGACCAGGGAAGAATTCGAGCAGATGATCCGGGATCATGAGCTTCTCGAATATGCTTCTTTTAATCAGAACTATTACGGAACTCCCAAGGCTTATGTGGATAAGCTTCTGAAGGAAGGTAAGGATGTCATCCTGGAAATTGAGGTCCAGGGAGCACTTCAGATCCGGAAGATCTTCCCCCAGGCTCTGCTTCTTTTCGTAACACCGCCTTCCGCATCCGTCTTAAAGGAACGTCTGGAGGGACGGGGAACCGAGGAACCCGATGTCGTAGCCCAGAGGCTTGCCATTGCATCCCGTGAATCTCTGCTCATGGAGCAGTATGATTATATAATTGTTAACGATGATCTGGATCGGGCGGTAGAATCCGTACACAATCTGATTCAGGCAGAACACTTAAGGGCAATGCGTTCCACGGATTTCATTGATGAGATCCAGAAGGAACTTGCCATCTTTTCGAAAGGAGAAAATGAATAATGATCCATCCGTCTTACCTTGAGCTGATGCAGAAAATGAATGAGAATAGTGATATCGGTGATGAGCCGGTTGTCAATTCCCGTTACAGTATTGTCTGCGCAACAGCAAAGCGTGCCCGTCAGCTGATCGACGGCGATGAGCCTCTGATCGATATCAAGCCGGGCGAGAAGAGAAAGCCTCTTTCCATCGCTGTCGAGGAAATGGATAACGGACTTCTGAAGATCCAGACACCGGAAGAAAAGCAGGAGACCGAGGAAAAGATCAAGGAAGCCTATGCCGAGCCGGAAACGGAAGAGACAGAGGATATCCTGGCAGAGGAGCTCTCTGAGGATGAGCCTGCACCCTCCGATGGAGAAAGCCAGGAATGAAAATAGCATTTGTCTCCCTGGGCTGCGATAAGAATCTTTCTGATTCCGAACACATGCTCTATCGTCTGCAGAAGGCCGGAATGAAACTGGTGGCAGACGAAGCGGATGCAGACGTGATCGTGGTGAATACCTGCTGCTTTATCGAATCGGCACTCCAGGAAAGCATTGATACCATTCTGGATGTGGCTAGATACAAGACCGAGGGACACCTGAAGGGCCTCCTTGTGGCAGGCTGTATGAGCGAACGCTATGCAGACGAGATCAAGAAGGATCTGCCCGAGGTCGACGGCATCATCGGCACCAATTCCTATGATTCGATCGTAGAGGCGGTCACAGAGCTTGGAAAGGAAAAGAACCTTTCCATTGTAAAGCCTCTGACCGGTCTCCCGGACGAGTCCGAGGGCCGGGTCAATACCACAGGCGGCGTCTTTGATTATCTGAAGATTGCCGAAGGCTGCGACAAGCACTGTACCTACTGCATTATTCCGTCCCTGCGGGGCGCCTATCGTTCGGTCCCCATGGATCAGCTTCTGAAGGAAGCAAGGGATATGGCAGACCGTGGAATCAAAGAACTGATTCTGGTCGCTCAGGAAACAACCCTTTATGGAACGGATCTCTATGGAGAGAAAAAACTCCCCGAGCTTCTGGACCGCCTGAATGAGATCCCGGGTCTGGAATGGATCCGTCTTCTCTACTGCTATCCGGAATCCATCGATGACGAGCTGATTGCCGCCATGGCACGGAACAAAAAGGTCTGTCATTACATCGACATGCCCATCCAGCATGCTTCGGATGAGATCCTGCATCGGATGGGAAGAAAGACCAGCCAGAAGGATATACGTGAGACCATTGAGAAGCTTCGTGCGGCCATGCCCGATATTTCGATCCGGACCTCTCTGATCGCCGGTTTCCCCGGTGAAACAGAGGCTATGCATAAAGAAATGATCAGCTTTTTGAAGGAAATGGATCTGGACCGTGTCGGCTGTTTTCCCTATTCGAGAGAGAAGGGAACGCCGTCCTACTCCTATCCCAACCAGCATGAGGAGAAGGTCAAGAACCGCTGGAGAGATGAGATCATGGCCGTTCAGCAGGGTCTTGTCTTTAAAAAGAACCGGTCCCTGATCGGAAAGACCTTCCAGGTCATGGTTGAAGGCTATGAGCCAAGTCAGGGCATCTATGTCGGACGGACCTACCGGGATGCGCCGACCGTTGACGGTCTGGTTTTCTTCCCCTGTGAAAAGGAGCTGATCAGCGGAGACATCCTTCCGGTCCGGATTACAGCAGTCAATGATTATGATTTAGTAGGAGAATTGAACTATGAATTTACCGAATAAGCTGACGATCTTACGTGTGATCATGATTCCGTTTTTCATCTTCTTTTTACTCTTCAAGCCGGATAACAATGTATACCGTATCATCGCAGAGGTCCTTTTCTGTGCAGCATCCTTTACCGATATGCTGGACGGAAAGATCGCCCGGAAGTACAACCTGGTAACCAATTTCGGAAAGTTTATGGATCCTCTGGCAGACAAGCTTTTAGTCTGCTCGGCTATGATCTGCCTTCTTTCCCTGGGCCAGCTTCCGACGGTTGTCGTTATTATCATTGTAGCCCGTGAATTCATTATCTCCGGTTTCCGTCTGATCGCGGCAGACAACGGCATTGTCATCGCAGCCTCCATGTGGGGCAAGTCCAAGACTGTATCCCAGATGGCCATGGTCATCTGGCTCATCATCATGCCTCTGTTCTCCGCAAACGGTGCGCAGGGTCCTCAGATCTTTGCCGACATCCTGATCTGCCTGGCAACCGTTCTTACCGTGGTATCTCTGATCGATTATCTGGTTAAGAACAAGGACGTCCTGAAAGAGCAGAATTAATCGAAGATTTGCAGAGAAAATGGTCTTCGTTTCCCGTTCGGATAGATAAGGGACGGGGCAGAGGATCGACCTACGAAAGACGGGGCAGAAGATATGCGTGCAGAGAAGGAACTGGTCTACATTTTAAAAAAGAGGAAAGAATTCGCAGCAACGGCGGAGTCCTGCACCGGCGGCATGATCGTAAGCTCGATCGTCTCCGTGCCGGGGGCATCGGATATCCTGACCCAGTCCTTTGTAACCTATGCGGAAGAGTCCAAGGACAGACTTCTTAATCTGGATCCGTCCATTATCCGTGACCACGGGGTAGTTTCCTATCCGACAGCCAAAGCCATGGCGGAGGGCCTGCGAAAGACCTACAGCGTGGATCTCGGCATCGCATCGACCGGAGTCGCAGGCCCCGGACCCGACGGGGACATCCCCCAGGGGACGGTATATCTGGCCGTTTCCTATCGGAATAAGACCCTGGTCCGTCACTATCGTTTTCATGGCAGCCGGAATCTGGTCCGCTTCCAGGCGGCAAGAATGGCTCTTTCCATGGCTGAGGAAATCGTGAAGGAGTTCTGATTATGCGTGTCATTGCCGGAAAATACCGGTCCCGGATCCTGGATACGCCCAAGGGCATGGATACCCGCCCGACGACAGACCGGATCAAGGAGACTCTTTTCAATATCATAAATGACCGCCTGCCCGGCGCATCCTTCCTGGATCTCTTCGCCGGATCCGGTCAGATGGGAATCGAAGCCATCAGCCGGGGCGCTGACTTTGCCTGTTTTGTCGACAAGGGCCGGGAGCCTCTGGATTGTATCCGAAGAAATATAGACCGGCTCGGCATTTTAGGCCAATGCGAAATTATCGGTCAGGACGCGGTTTCCGCTATCCGGACCATGCCCAAGCGGCATTTTGATCTTGTATTTATGGATCCGCCCTACCGGGCCGAAAAAGAGGGTGAGATCCTCGAAACCCTGAAAGACAGCGGGCTCATCGATGCAGAGACACTGATCATTATCGAGGCAGATTTGCATCGGGATTTTAATTTTGTGCAGGAGCTTGGTTTCCGGATTGTCCGGATCAAAACCTATAAAACCAACCAGCATATCTTCCTGCAGATGGAGGGATGAGCCTCTGGCTCTTTAAGAATTATGAAGATCGCTTTATATCCGGGAAGCTTTGACCCGGTCACCAACGGACATCTGGATATCATCACCCGTTCCGCCAAATTATTCGACCGACTGGTCGTCGGCGTGCTCAACAACAGTCAAAAAAACGCGTTGTTTTCCGTAGATGAACGTGTTAGTATGATTAAAGAATTGACGCAGGAACTGCCCAATGTTGAAGTCACGTCTTTTGACGGACTGATGGTAGAATATGCGCGGAAAATACATGCAACCTGTGTAATCCGCGGTCTTCGAGCCGTGACGGATTTTGAATACGAGCTTCAGATCGCCCAGTCCAATAAGATTCAGTATCCGGAACTGGAGACCATCTTTCTGACAACGGATCTGCATTATTCTTATCTCAGTTCCACGATTGTAAGAGAGTTCGCTTCGTATGGGGGAGATATATCGAAATTTGTTCCCGCTTCCATTATTCCTAAGGTTATGGAAAAGTACAGCATCAAGAAGAAGGAGTCATAGTAATGGCCAGCGATATTGAACAGATTATTGAATCAATGGAGCAGTTCATTGAGGAAAAGGGTAAGGTTTCCGCATTTTCTCCGAATAAGATCAGCCTGAACAAGGATGAACTGGAAGGCTATCTGGAAGAGCTGAAGGCAGCGACTCCGGATGAAATCAGAAGATATCAGAAGATCATTAACAATAAGGATGCCATCATCGCTGATGCCAGAAAGAAGGCTCAGCAGATTATCGAGCAGGCTCAGGTCAAGACCGATGAGCTGGTCAGCGAGCATCAGATCATGCAGCAGGCATATGCCCAGGCCAATCAGGTCGTTATGATCGCCACCAAGAATGCCCAGGAAATGTTAGACAAGGCAACCATCGAGTCCAACGAGATCAAGTCCTCCGCCATTGCCTATACCGATGAGCTTCTGGCCGGAGTACAGTCCGTTCTCAGCAATTCCCTGGATCTCGCCAGAATGCGGAATCAGAACTTCATCGACAAGCTTCAGGATGTACTGAATCAGGTGGTAGAAAACCGTCAGGAACTGCTTCCGCCGGAAGAAGCTCCGGCGCAGGCAGACAATACAGGAGCTCCTGAAAATGCAGAGCCGAATGCTGCTGCAGGAGATGCTGCAAATACAGGCGATCCGGCTAATGGCCAGACAGGAGAAGCAGGAGGGCAGAATCCTCAGGCAGCCAATGCAGGCCAGGGTCAGGAAGAGGGCCCTTCGATCGATGTCCTTCCCGAGGAATACTTCCAGCATAACAAGAAGTGATCTCTGGTGTTCAAGTTGTAAAATCCGGCATCCGGCAGTAACTGCCGGATGCCTTTTTTTGAAATTGTGATTAGTAAAACACATAAAGAATATTTAACGAAATAATAAGAGATTATAGGAAAAGAAAAATGCTATTTTCATTAAGCAATCAAAGAAATCAGGCCGTTTTATTTGACCTCGACGGAACACTGGTGGACTCCATGGGAATGTGGGGCGATATCGACCGGATCTTTATGGCAGACAGGAAGCTCCCTCTGCCAAAGGATCTCCAGCTTTCCATAGCAGGAATGAGCATGTATGAAACAGCAGTCTATTTTAAGGAGAATTTCCATCTCAAGGATAAGCCGGAAGAACTGATGGCCATCTGGAATGATATGGCAAGAGAGGAATACCGTTATAAAATTCCATTAAAGCCAGGCGCCCTGGATTTCCTTAAATGTCTCAAGGACCAGGGAATCCCTATGGGACTTGCAACATCCAATTCCATGGATCTGGTTTCCGCCTGCTTTGAAAAGACAGGCCTGGATCAGTATATGGATGCAGTAATTTCCGCCGATCAGGTCAAAAACGGAAAGCCGGCACCCGATGTCTATCTGACCTGTGCTAAGGAACTGGGACAGAATCCGGCCAACTGTACCGTATTTGAAGATGTTCTCCAGGGGGTTCAGGCCGGAGTCAATGCCGGTATGCGGGTCATTGCTGTGGATGATCCGGTTTCCAGGGAGCATCTGGATGAGAAGAAGGCACTTGCTGTCGGAGTCATCCATGATTTCAAGGATCTTGAGGTTGTAAAATGAAAGAATTCAAGGTAAGTCCCTTAAATCAGGATCAGAAGCTGATCCGATATCTGGAGAAGATCCTGAAAAATGCCGGTTCCGGTTTTCTCTATAAGATGCTTCGGAAGAAGAATATTACTTTGAATGGAAAAAAGGCCAGCGGAAATGAGACACTGCAGGCTGGAGACATGGTGAAGATCTTTTTTTCGGATGAGACTTTTGCCAAAATGTCCGGAATGCCGGAGGATGTTGGAGCTGATAATCTTTATTCGATCAATATCGGTCCTTCTAAGGACAGGTTACAAGCCGGCGAAATAAAGGAAAGGCCTGAGAACAACAAAAGTGAAGGCAGCAGGAAAGTACAGCCGATATTTCCAAGAGCTCCCTTCCAGATTCAGGTCCTCTATGAGGATGATGATCTTCTGGCTGTAAATAAGCCATCCGGCCTTCTTTCCCAGAAGAGCGACAGGGGTCAAGCATCCATGAACGAATATCTGATCCGCTATTGTCTTGATCAGGGAGAGATGACTGAGGCGGATCTCCAGACCTTCCGGCCTTCGGTTGTCAACCGCCTGGACCGGAATACATCCGGCATTCTTCTCTTCGGAAAGACTATGCGGGGCCTCCATCTGGGATCCGAGCTTGTGAAATCTCACGAAGGACAGAAGACCTATCACTGCATCGTGACCGGAGACAGCAACAGATTTAAAGAAAATACACTGGTCAAAGGCTGGCTTTTAAAGGACCCGAAGAAAAATATGGTCCGATACTCTGCCCATGAGCTGGACAAGGGCCTCTATATGGAAGAAGAGGTAAGACTTCTGAAGAAAAGGGGACCTTATTCCCTTCTGGAAGTCCTCCTCCACACCGGACGTTCTCACCAGATCCGGTCCAGCCTTTCTGCCCTGGGCTGTCCCATTGTAAATGACCGGAAGTACGGGGGAGTATCAATAAATTACAATACGGGTCAGCTTCTTCACGCCTGCGGCCTGACTTTGCCGAACGGCGTCCGGATCCACTGCCCGGATCCTGATATTTTTTCCGAACTGACAGGAGAGGAGAGAAAGTAAATGGCAACCTGGAATTCCCGGGGACTCCGGGGTTCAACCTTTGAAGATTTCATCAACCGGACCAACGAGATCTATCTCGAAAACCATCTGGCTCTGATCCAGAAGATTCCGACGCCGATTACGCCGATTGATATCGATAAAGAGTCGAGGCACATCACTCTGGCTTACTTTGACAAGAAGAGTACCGTCGATTATATCGGTGTGGTCCAGGGAATCCCGGTCTGTTTTGATGCCAAGGAGAGTACGACCGATACCTTTCCTCTTCACAACATCCACGAGCACCAGATGCAGTTCATGGGGAACTTCGAGGAGCAGAACGGTATCGCTTTTTTCCTGATCTACTACATCCAGTATCAGAAATATTACTATCTGACTTACCGAGAAGCCCTGTATTTCTGGAAACGTGGCATGGAAGGAAATGGCAGGAAGAGCTTCCGACTGGAGGAGCTTCGGGATGATTACTTCTTCGAATCCCGGGGAATTCTTCTGGTTCCCTACCTGGATCTCCTCCAGCATGATCTGGATGACCGGGAGCGGGAAGAGAATCATAAAACGGAAGAATAGATGGTTAAGCTATCCGTTCAGTAAAAGACAAATCAGGAAAACACTGAAATCAGGATGAAATCCGGGAGACTTGAAAAAAATATGGTCCGACCTTTTCAGAAAAAGGAAATACCGGCACAGAGCCGTCTTCTCATCATTACAGAGAAGACCGTCAATGATCAGCCCTATTATATGGAATTTCTTCTGGATGCCGACCGGAAGACAGTTTCCATCCATGCCGAAGCTCGAAGCAATCAGATCCGCCTTGGAAGTCTCTACAGCGGGCGGATCGAGCGGGTTCTGACCTCACCGAGAGCCGCCTTTTTGAATCTGGGCGATTCCATGGCCTATCTACCCATCCGAAAGGATATGCCGCTTTTCTACACGGACAAGCAGTCGAAAAAGGACTTTTCCAAGGGCGAAGGACTTGCCCAGGGAGACAGTCTTCTGGTTTCCATTGACAAGGAGGCTGTCCGGACCAAGGAAGCCGTTCTGACCAGCCAGTTTACGATCAAAAGCAGCCATCTGATCTATGCCTTCGGCCGGAAGGGTCTGCATTTTGCCAAGGCCTTTCGAAAGGATCAGAAAAGAGAGGTCGAAGAGCGTTTTCAGGCTCTCTCGCCGGAGAGCTGGGACGGCTCCATTACCCTTCGAACCAACGCCAAGGGTCTTCCCGCGGATCTCCTTCTGACGGAGGCCAGGCAGCTTCTGGACCATGTCCGGGAGCTGGAAGACCGGGCCAAATGTAAGGCAGCGCCGGGTCTGGTAGAAGAAGCCGAGCCTCACTATCTGGAGACATTTCTCCATGAAACAGACTCCTTTGACTATGTCCGGACCGATCTCCGGGACGTCTGTGAGGCTCTGAAAAGCAAGGCTGAGGAAGCCGGTCAGCCGGAGCTTTTGGAGAAAATAGACTTCTATCAGGATGATTTTCCTCTGTCGAACCTCTATTCCCTGACCAGACGGCTGGAGGAAGCCAGTCAGAGGATGGTCCATCTGAAAAGCGGCGGCAATCTGGTCATCGAAAAGACTGAGGCCTGTTATGTGATCGATGTCAATACGGCCCAGGCTCTTAAGACGACCGCCTTCGATCTGAACCGAGAGGCTATGGAAACTGCCATGCAGCAGATCCGCCTTCGCAATCTGTCCGGAATCATTCTCATCGATCTGATGAAAATGAAGACCGAAGAGGAAAGAAAGGAGCTGGTCGATCTTTCAAAGAAACTGGCGGAGAAAGACACCGTTCCGGTCCGGATCTACGGGATCACAGCTTTAGGCCTTCTCGAAATGACAAGAGAGAAGCGGGAGGCTGCGCTCAGAGAACAGATGGAGCTGAAAGAGTTCTAATTTTTGGAAAATCTCTGAAAATTTTAAGGAAGATGCATTGACTTTCATGAAATGGGATGCTAGTATACTAGAGTATGCCGCTTGGAGAGGTTAGAAGTCTGCCCATAACGGACAGCGCCATATCCAGCGAGAAAGAATTTAGGAGGTGCCACAATGTACGCAGTTATTCAGACTGGTGGCAAGCAGTACAAGGTTTCTGAAGGCGATATCATTAACGTTGAGAAGCTGAACGTTGAAGAAGGTCAGAAGGTTAATTTCGACCAGGTTCTTCTTGTCGGCGGAGATGAGATGAAGGTCGGCAATCCGGTTGTTTCCGGTGCCACTGTTGAAGGCTCTGTACTTCGTAACGGTAAGGCCAAGAAGGTCATCGTTTACAAGTATAAGAGAAAGACCGGCTATCATAAGAAGAACGGTCACAGACAGGCTTTCACTCAGGTGAAGATCGAGAAGATCAACGCTTAATCTGTTGAGAAGACATGATCCGAGTTACAGTCGATAAAAGTCATGGAAAATTTAAGAGCATTACCTGCGAAGGGCACGCTTTATTTGACAGCTACGGGAAAGACATCGTATGTGCAGCAGTTAGTGTTCTTGTGATTAACACGATCAATAGTCTGGAAGTCATAAGCAAGGATTCTTTTCAGGATGATAACGATCCGGAAGGCGGTTATATCCGGGTGACTTTCGACCAGGATATATCGCATGAGGGAGTTATTTTAATAGAGTCCAAGATTCTCGGCTTACAGGCGATCGAAGACAATTATGGCAAACGTTATTTGAATCTAACGATTCAGGAGGTAGAACAATGTTGAATTTAAACCTTCAGTTTTTCGCTCATAAGAAGGGAATGGGTTCCACCAAGAACGGACGTGATTCCGAGTCCAAGCGTCTTGGTGCCAAGAGAGCAGACGGCCAGTTCGTAAAGGCCGGCAATATCATTTATCGTCAGCGCGGAACCAGGATTCATCCGGGTCAGAACGTCATGAAGGGTGGAGATGATACCCTTTTTGCAACCAGCGATGGAATTCTTCGTTTCGAGCGTAAGGGTAAGGATAAGAAGGTTGCTTCTGTATACCCTGCAGCTTCTGAGAACTAATACTGGTTTTCTGAATGGGCCCGG
>JAQYBF010000045.1 GCA_029338875.1 Lachnospiraceae bacterium | reverse complement strand
GAATCCTTGACGTGCTGCTGGATCTCCAGTTCCTGCTTGTAGGTATCTCTCCGGATCCGGTCGAAGACGTAATTCCGGATGGCTGTCTCTCCTCCGTTGGTCAGATGGACGAACTTGCAGCCGTAGACATTTTCCCGTTTCTGATCTTCCTTCTTACGGACATGAACCACTTCCACCTGGAAGGGACGCTCCAGGGTCCGGAAGGCATAGCGGAAAGTAACCATATCCCCGTAGGTCAGCTTTTCCAATGTCTCCAGAGCCATGCCTCCCGCGCTGAGATCCACAATGGAACCCGGGAAATCCCCGATCCGGTCACAGTGGAAAGTCAGAGGAATCCGTGTCACAGTTCTGACATCCTCTCTTCTGGTTTCTTCCGCCTTTTCATGTCTTTCGCTCATATTACCGCTCTTCCTTAACTTTATCGAAAGTCAGCTGTCTGCTGTCTATCCCTGTTTCAAATTAAAGTTTTGTTTTCCCTATTATTTCAGATTTCTTCCCCGTCATCTTCATCAAAATCGAAGGATCCGATTTCACGGCTGGCATCCAGCATGGCCTGCTGGCGTAAAAGTTCCAGAATCAGAAGACTCTTGTCAGAGTCACTCTCATCCAGGCCGGATAAGAGGGAGTAGAGACTGCTGTCCCCAAGGGAGCTCAGAGAATCCAGAGAATTCTCAGAAGAAGTTCCGCCTGTGAGTCCTCCGGTCTTCGACAAGGTCTGATTCAGGACCGGCTCATCCTCTCCCAGAAGCTTTTGGATTTTCCGGATATAGTTCTGTGTTTCCTTAAAGGGAGGAACCCCGCCGTATTTCTTCACATTTCCGCCGCCGGCATTATAGGCTGCCAGCGCCAGCGACAGGTCTCCATTATAGGTATTCAGATTGGAGGACAGGATCTCGGCGCCTGCCATGATGTTCTGCTCCGGATCATAGAGATCTGTGACCCCATGGGCCCTGGCCGTAGCCGGCATGAGCTGCATGATCCCGCCTGCGCCGGCCGAGGACCTGGCATCGGTTCGGAAATTGGACTCGGTCTTGGCGACCGCCTTTAAAAGTCTGGTGGAGACACCATATTTTTCCGAAGCTCTCCGGAAGATATCTTCCAGGCTCTCGCTTCCGCTGTCCAGTTCATCCTTGGAATTCTTCCCGGAAGCCGCCTTTGCAAGGCTGTTTCGCATGGATGCTTTGAAACTGGTCTCAACAGAATCTGTTCCTTCTGTCTGAGCAGAATTTCCGCTGTTAGCGGTACTTCCCGTCTGGTTTACATTTTCCCCTGCCAGAAGGCTGGACAGGAGATAGGAATTGATGCTGTCAATTGCCATATTACCTTCTCTCCTCTCTGCCTGTCATGGCCGGACTGCCTGTTCCCATCGGACCCGGCTGGCCTGCCGGATTTTCTGCTCCGGTCTGAGCTGCCGGATCCCCTGCTCCGGCCATGCCTGCCGAATTTGTTTGATATAAGGGATTTCCTGCTCCCGCCTGATTTGCAGAAGCCTCACCGCTGACCTGGTCGCCGGTAAAGCCCAGGAAGTAGAGATAGATCTCGACGACTGCCTGGTAGAGCTCCTCAGGAATTTCCGCTCCCAGCTCCAGCTGAGTCAGAAGAGTAGCCAGAGAATCATCCTCATAAATAGGTACACCGGCCTGCATGGCGGTCTCTGTGATCCGCTCGGCCATATAGCCCATGCCGGACGCTACAACGACGGGAGCCCCGTTCTGATCCGGATCATATTTCAGCGCTGCCGCTTTTTTGGACAGAAGATTTTTAAACTCTGACATTGATGGTACGCTCCTTTTCCCGGATTCCGGGGAAGACCTCCCGGACACTGATGGCTCTGGTGCGGGGTGATAGGCTGACATCGGCGGTCAGACCGTTCCGCTTCAGAATCTCGGTCAGTGATGCTTGAATCCGCCGGGGCTTTTCCGGAAGCCCATCCGGAATGAAGACCTGGAGATCCAGCTTTTTCGTATTTTTCTGCATGCTGCCGATCATGTCAAAATCCCCGAGCTCCCGAATCCGGAACTTGAGGAAAATTCTTACAGCATCGCCCTTCTTTTCCGTCTGATTCTTCCCGCTGTCAGCATTGGGATCGATCCAGACCTCGCTCATGACCTCCTTGTTCTGATAGCGGAAGGGCACCAGCATATGAAGAAGGGGCAGATAGACGCTCTCGTTATTTAAAAGGCTGTTTAAAACCGTATAGTAGCGGTTGACTGCTTCGCTTCCAGCCTTGCCCTCGGTTCCCTTCAGGAGAAGCTCGGACAGATGATCCGGCAGACCGGTCTGTTCCTGGTTCTTCAGGCTGCCCTTCATGGCAGAAACCAGAGCCTCCTCCGGATCCGAATCGAAATACATGCGGAAGTCGCCGTTTCTGGCCAGTTTCTTATAGGCCTGGATCAGACCGTCCTCACTGCCCTCCTCGTACTTTACGGCGTAGAGAGTCAAAAGCACGGCAGCCTTGCGAATGGGCCCGTAATCATGGGTCTTTGAAATATAGGTCGAAAGGAAGGGGATCAGCTTGTTGTTCAAAACTGCAGCATTTTCTTCCGTCTTCCCTGCGGATGCCGTCCAGTCCATCTGACCGGCCAGATCCTCGAAGTCATCCCTGGCTGAATTCAGAAGGAGACTCTCTATATCCTCCGTCAGATTCTTCATCTGGGAAAGCAGATGACTGCCTGATGTATAGCTGTTATAGGACCGGACAAACTGAAGTACGGCTGATTTATAATTGTCGGAAATCGAATCCGACAGCATGGAGCGGAGGGAATCGAAGAATTCGCCGCTGTACTTGACCTGATTTCCCACCTGGCTCTTCAGGAAGGCCTCCAGTTCTTTAGGATCATCGGTCTGAATTTCGGAAAAGAGCTCGGAGAAGACCTTGGCCATCTCTCCGTCCTTACTTTCGGCAATGGCCTTGCCATCGCGGAAAAGGAGATCCATCATCTCTTCCGGGATCATGGATGCGGCCTGCATATTCTGCAGAAAAGCCGAATAGTTCGAGGTAAAGTCAACAACCTCTCCGGTCAGATTGGCGGTCCCTGTCAGATTCTCGTTTCCGGTCCGGATCTGCTGATTCTGCTGATTGACCCGGCCGGCGCCGCCGGTCTGGTTTATATTTTGAGTATTGGTATTTAACCCCGGTGACACCGGTGTCATATCCGGTGAACTAACCTGTAAGAGATTTGCCATGACTTGCTCCGTTTACAGCAGAAAACCTGTGAAGTCCAGTCTTTGATAAATTGATTTCGAATTTTATACTTTATATAATCTCGGCAGAAATCCCTTCTTATATAAGAAAATCTGCCGCTTTCAGGCTTCCTGATATTCTAAAATTATCACAGACCGGCCTTTTACACAAGTGGCCCCATGTGCTATGCTTTCTTAAATGGAATAATTGAAATATCGTTTTCCGCTGATTTTTTTGTCAAATTCATGCAAAAACTTTCTTATAAGTTCATCCGGATTGTCGATATAGATATCAAAGGGACAGGATCGGTAGAAACCGATCGATTATAGTTATGAAAAAAGTTTTACTAATTGTCAGCTTTTGAAAGGACCATTCTTATGGGTATTAATTTTACACCGGATTATTATTCCGATCATAAAATTCAGAATATGATGAGACAGTCCAGGACTGCCGTCAATCAGAATACAGATAAAACAGATTCCGCTGATTCCAGGCTCTCTTCTGCCCAGGTATCCTATGATACCGTATCCATCGAGCAGAAATCTGCACGTCTTTCCGATCAGGATTTCGCTGCATCTCTGGCTAAGGCTGCCGGTGCGGAAGTCCGCCGCGGCGTATCAGATGACCGGGTTGCCGAGCTGAAAGCCGAGGTTCAGTCCGGCCAGTATCAGCCGAACTCTATGCGGATCGCCCAGCATATGCTGGGACACCAGTAATTCAGTAACACCCCTCTTCCTTTCATAGAATCTGTCATTCAAAATCCGGTCCGGACAGGATGTCAGGCCGGACCTTAAGGAAAAGGGACAATTTATTACCTTCAGAGATCTCCGGACGGACAGGGAAGTCCTTCCTCTCTGAAGACTCTATAGGATCATCAGGCGTCTTATTTTCAGATAGGACGTCTTTTTTTTACAGAAGATACCGGTCTTTTTTTACAGATTAAGTCTTAAGGAGTAATAAGTTCGATGGAAAATGCCGAAATTTATAAGGAATACAAAGAAACTATGGAAGCCCTGACTGCCTGCCTGAAAAGCCTCCGGTCCTACGAGGATCAGATGGTCCTGGCAGCATCGGACGATGACAGCGAAAAGCTCGAGGACCTGGTGAATAAGACCCAGCCGGATCTCCTCCGCTTCCGCGGACTGGATGCGGAAAGAGATCGCTTGGAGAAGGCTCTTGGCATTGCCGGTCTTCCTTTCTCCGAGCTCTTAGAGAAACCAGAGCTTAACGAAGAGACCCGGGCCGGACTTGCTCCCATCCTCGAGAATCTGAGTCGGGAGCTTATGCTTTTCCAGGAGTCCAGGGAAAATGCAGACCGGATCATGAAGGTCCGGCTCTTAAATGTAAACCAGATTTTAGAGAACCAGCCCCTTCCCAAGCCCTTTCATGAGACACGGGCCTGAAGAGATTCCAAAGGGGCTTTAAAGAAAATCCGAATGAATTCTGAATCAAGAATTTCTGAAGAAAGGATCTAGAAATGATACGAGCAACCTTTGCAGGTTTTACCACCGCTTTAAGCGCGATCCGTACCAATCAGAAAAAACTGGATGTCACCGGCCAGAACCTGGCCAATATGAATACCGAGGGCTATACCCGTCAGTCCCTTCAGACCTCCAGCATCAACTATGACAATCCGACCTCCTTCTATATGAATGAGAATGATGTCAATGTCGGCTTCGGTGTCTCTATGGACAAGATGACCCAGATGAGGGATCAGTTCCTGGACGTCCAGTACCGTGACCAGAACAGCAAGGTCAACTACAATTCGACCGTTCAGGAAGGCCTGAACAATCTGTCCGGTTTCCTCGACGAGTCCAATGCCGACGGCATTCGGAAGTCCTTCGATAATATTCATACGGCCCTGACCAATATGCAGGACCCGTCCAAGGTCAATGACCCTGTTTATGAAGGCCAGCTTCGTTCCCGCATGGAAGCCACAGCTGATCTTCTGAATAACGGTGCTGTCCAGATTCAGACTTCGATGAAAAACGAATACCAGAAGATCGATGGCTCCGGCAGTTCAGAAAACGGCTACACGGATCAAATCAATCAGCTTCTGGCTGATATCGGAAGTCTGAATGTCGACATCAAGAAAAACCAGCTTCTTGGAAATCCTGCCCTGGAGCTTGTGGATGAGAGAAATCAGAAGATCAACCAGCTTTCGAACTATGTTCCCATCCAGGTCTCCTATTTTACAGAAAAGTATCAGGCCGTCGATGCCAACGGGCAGACCGTTACCAGAGACCGCGGTCTCAACTATAACAGTGCCGGCGTTGCCACCGGAAAGTCCGGTTTTCCGGAAGATCTGAAGATCGAGCTGGTCTACACCGAGACCAAGCAGAATGGTAAGAATCCGGTTGAGAAGCGGATGACTCTGGTCAATGGATCCGATACCACGGATAAGAATGGAAATACCGTTGCCAACTATGGCAAGGTTTCCGTTCAGATCAAGAATCCGGGCAGTGCAGATTACGAGAATGTCCATGACGATACCGGAGCCAGCCTGATCCAGTATACCGGAAAGGCGGATGCTGACGGAAATATCCAGAAGGTCCGTCTCCAGTTTGACAAGGCTGACAGCTATGAGATTACAAAGAATGCCGATGACAGCCTGACCGACAGCAACGGCTCCACCGTGGACGCCGATGCTGCGTATGAATCAATGAAAACCGATAACGATGTCACTGTGGATGCCGACGGAACTATCACCGACCGTTCAACCACCCGTTTCTCTTCCGGTTCTCTGCAGGCTTCTCTTGATCTTCTGGCTGACACTACCAGCAGCCTGAACAATGGAAGCATCTACCGGAGCTATGACTATTATATGAAGCGGCTGGATACTCTGGCCAATACCTTTGCCCATGACATGAACGTCTATAACATGATGGGTACCAGGGACGGCTATCAGAACAAAACCACCAAAGCCGCAAATCTGGCCCTGACAGATAAAGAGCTTTCCAATCTGGAAGCCGGAAAGTCCAAGGACGGCGGCGTCTCGACAGACACCAATAACAAGTCCTTCCTTCTTCTGGTCAATAACGGGACCATCGCTGCCGAAGATACACAGACCGCCAACAAGATTACTGCTGCAACCATCAGCGTATCCCAGAAGTGGGTCAACGGATCCACCAAGATCGGCACCTACGGAGATCCGACCGAGGGCAACTCCTCTACGGATACGGCTCTGAATATGCTGGATGCCATGACATCTACCCATGCAGCCATCGGTCACAAGTCCTATGCGGATGAAATGAACTCCATTTCGACCTATGTCGCAACGGATTCCTATAACAATGACAATGCGTTAAAGACCAATCAGGCAGTGCTGAAGGGCATCGCTGACAATCAGGATCAGATCTCGGGCGTCAGCCTCGATGAGGAGGCCGCCAACATGATGACCTATGTTTCCTCCTATAATGCTGCTGCCCGTCTCATGACCACCCTGGACAGCATGCTGGACACCCTTCTGGGTATCGCACGATGAGATATGAAAGGCAATTTCAATGAGAGTTACAAGTTCGACCTATTATAAGCAGTATGCACAGACTGTACAGGACCTGCACAGCGAACTGAACAAAAGCATGAAGCAGGTCTCCAGCGGCAAGAAATTCGATTCTGCCAAGGAAGATCCTCTCTCCTACTACGGCGGAATGAAAATCGACAGCGAATACACCGATGCCGACACCAAGAATACCGTCATCAGCGATGTCAACAACCGTCTCTACCAGCAGGAATCCGGCGCGACATCGATTCAGACAGAAATGCGGACATTGAATACCGACATTCTCCGCCTGGCCAATGAATCCACCTCCGGCTCGACCGCAGCGGTTGATACCATGAACCGGGATATGAAGCAGCGCATGCAGACCATTACCGAAGATCTGAATGCCTCCTACGAGAACTTCTATGTCTTCGGCGGAAATGATATGTCGACCATTCCCTTCTCTCTGGATGTGGACAATGAAGACAGTCCGACAAAGTTCACCCTGAATTTTGATCATCATTTTCCGGGAGAAGAAGAAACCACAACCCGCATGTCCATAAGCTACGAGCTGACCAATGACGGAGATCTGAAGCTGACCTTCAGCGGCAAGAGGACCGATGATACCAAGGTCAACGACCAGGGCACAGCTCTTACATCCGACCAGACCCTGGATTACCTGAAGAAAGCCATGTCCGAGGAAGGCCGTATGAGCCTGGGCTACGGAAATCTGTCCAACCGCTCCACCCTTCCGGACACCTTTACCGGCGGTCTCAATGTCCTGACCGGAATCTCCTCTGCAGGCCTAAAGTCCATGTCGGATACAGAAGCCAAGACTCTGATTCAGGACCGTCTGGCCAAGACCCCGATCGCCCTGACCGGTCAGGCCGTACTGGCAGCGACAAAATTCCTCACAGCTGCCGGCGGCGTTACCGGTGACAGTGTCAGCGAAGCCGGCGAGGCCGAGAGAACCAACATGTCCTCCACCCTGAAAAAGGTCATCGGCGAATGGGATACCAGTGAACAGCACGTTGCCACAAGCTATCGGGAACTCGGAATCAAGCAGAGCGTCCTCAAGGATACCCAGACCAGACTGGATCTCATCAAGGATACCCTTCAGTCCAACTATGACGACCGCATGGGTATCGATCCCTATGAGGCCATCACCAAGATGTATTCCCAGCAGTATGCCTACAATGCAGCCATCAAGGTCGGATCCAATATCATGCAGTCTTCCCTCTTTGATTATGTAAAATAAATACTGCCAGCAGTCTAAAGAATCAGAAAACAGATTCAAGCAGGCGGTAAAATACGCATGGCCCGGTGAATTTCAGGGAAATGACGGCCGCTGTGATTGATAAAAAGGAGCCAATATGCTAACCTTAGAGACAAAAGAATACGGTACATTAGAGTACGAGAAGGAATACTGCATCAACCTTCCGGACGGCCTGTTCGGTTTTCCGGAATATCATGATTATCTTCCCCTCTGCCTGAATGATGAAGAGGATAATACCCTTCTGGTCCTTCAGTCAGTCGAGGATGCCCATATTGGTTTTGTTGTGATCAATCCTTTCGTCCTGGATCCGGACTATCAGCCGGAGCTGACACCGGAGGAGCTGGATTATCTGGGTGCTGATTCGGAGAGCATGCTCACTTTCTATGTGATCTGTGTACTGAGAGATGATTATATGGAAAACACTGTGAACATGAAGTGTCCCATCGTAGTGAATCCGGATACCCGGCGCGGCATGCAGGTGATCCTCAATAATTCCGCCTATGATTTTCGGCAGAAGCTCAGTAGTTTTTCCATTTTAAAGAGAGAGGCTGAGACTGATGCTGATACTGCGCAGGAAAAAAAGTGAAAGTATCCTGATCGGAGATAATATCCGGATCACGGTAGTAGAATGTGCGAATGACGGTGTCCGGCTGGCAATCGATGCTCCGAAGAACATCTCGATCCTGAGAGAAGAGCTGTCCCGGGCGGAGCAGGAGAACAAGGAATCCATCGCACCCGGCTACAATAAGATTGCCGATCTCCAGTCTGCTCTTCTTGGCAGAATGAAGGCCGTTCCAGCCAATCTTTCTGCAAATCAGAAGGATCCGAATAGCGCAGACAAGAAGAATGATCCGAATCATGCAGATGATCAGAAGGACACTGAACACTGACATAAAAGCAATCTCCTGTGAATTTCTGATTAAAATCATGAATCATAAAGGATTCAGAATAATCGAGATTAAGATATTGAGATAAAAAATCGAGTTAAAGAAAGGACGTGTGAATTTTAAAGTTCACACGTCCTCTTTTTATGTTCTGCTCCGTTCCAGCTTTGTTCTGGACCGAAGATCCAGCTGTTCTTCTTTCCTCTGCAGCTCCCGGATCATCTGACCTGCCTCAAGACGCTCCCGAAGAACTATCCTCTTCATCTCAGAATCGGTTCTTTCGATAAGTCCCCTCAGTTCCTCCGGCTTCGGTCCCATCAGGCTCTGATATTCCTGTCCGGCCTCTTCGGATTCCTCTCCGAGAAGGAGAATCTCTTCCCAGTTCTCTTCCAGCTGACCCAGCTTATCCTGCCGCATTTCCATTAAAAGGTTGGCGGAAATAATATCCTGACGGTTTAATTCTTCTGAAATCTCATCCGTCAGAGAGATGGCTTCCTTCACAATGTTCTGCCTTCTTTTCAGAAGAATGGCAAGCTTTTCCAGATCAAGACCTTTATTTTCCATATTATACCACGACACGCTTTTCTTCAGCGATACGCTCTACATTTGTCTTGGTGCCGGCCTGCTGGAAGCCGTCCCGGAGATCGGTAAGAATATCGATCAGGGCAGGAATCTCGGATCTCCGTCTCTCACGGCCTGCGGAAATCCGTCCGCAGTCATAGAGGATATACTGATAGAGGCGGTTCAGATCCTTGGCAACAGGCTGGGTCATATCCAGGGTGCGGACCAGATAGCGGATGATTCTGGTAAAGTAATCCATATGATCCTCGAACTGATCATAATCCTTATCCTCCAGGGCCAGATCCATCCGTTTCAGATCCTTGATTGCTTCATCATAGAGGGTCAGAAGAAGCTCCAGCTGACTCATGGATTCAATGCTTTGGTTCTTATACTTCTGATATGGATTCATTCTTTTCTCCTCGATTGGGAAAGGACCGGCATCCGATCTTCCCAGCTTCGGAAGCCCTGTATTTTCAGGCTTCCTACATCTCTTACAATTAAAATATCGACCGGAATCAGGTCTGCATAACACCTGGTTCTCTGCCTGATATCTGAAATTTTCTGTCCGAAGTTTTTCTGTTTTTTCGGGCTCTGTTTAAGAATTCCCGTCAGCTCGACAGACCTGAAATATAGGCCGACTGGGCGTTCATATTGGAGATCAGAGTCTCCAGGGTATCGAACTGGCTCTTGTAACGGTCCTTTTCTGTGGACAGCTGATCCTTCAGGCTGCTGATCGCCGACTGCATCTGCTTGATCCTTGTATAGGAGCTGTTATTGACCAGGGAACGGCTGAGACGGCTGGATCCGGCTTCTTCTACCAGGGTACCGTAGGAATTGCCGTTTCTGGACGAATAACGGGTCGCATAGGGTGTCAGGGTATCTTCAATAACGGAAACCAGACCTTCCTTGGTGCCGTCACCGCTCATGACCTTCGATACGAGGTCCGGATCGGATTCCAGGGCAGATCTGAACTTGGTCTCGTCGAAGACGATCTTTCCGCCATCGGAATAATCATCTGACATACTGATACCGATCTTCTGCATGTCCTGATAGCTGATACCGGAATTCATAGCCTTGGTAAAGACGGTCTGCAGGGAATCGTTAAAGCCCGACAGAGTGGTGTTGTTGTAGAGGAGACCGGTCTTGGCCTTCTCTTCCCACTTCTCGACCTGCTTCTCGGTCATCTTATCCTTCTGATCATCGGTCAGAGGATCGTAGCCGGATTCCGGACGGGTGGTGAGCTCCTTCTGGGTGGTCTCAACAATCTTGTTATAGGCCTCGATAAACTTCTTGACCCGGTCGACTGCCGTATCGGCATTGGCCTTGGCGGAGAAGCTGACAGCCTTGGAGGAATCCAGCTGATCGGTCTGTGTGCCGTCAGCATTCAGCTTATAGCCGAATGTTCCGCTGACAGAAACCGTCAGACCGTCAATGTTGAACTTATTGGAGGAAGAGGACAGGTTCTGGCTGACGCCGTTACCGTAGTCATAGACCAGCTTCGCGTTCTGACCATCTTTCTCTATCGCTCCGTTTCCTCCGAAGATGGTATCGGCTCCGTTGCCGAGCTGAATGCTCCGTCCGCTTCCGCTTTCCTTCGAAACCAGGACGAACTGGTTGGACTGCTGCATATAGGTGGCTCTGACACCGGCTTCTGAGCTGTTGATCTTCGAAAGGAGTTCATTGATCGTCGTATCGGAATCGATGCCTTCGATCTTCGTTCCATTAATGGAGAAATCCTTTAATACGGAATTCAGATCCTCTTTGGACTGAATCTTTGTCGCGTCAAATCCCAGCCGGTTCAAATTGGCATAAATCGATGTATTTAAAGACAAATGGTTGGAGGCATTTTCGGTCAGGCCAATATTCTTCCGAAGCTCTGCGTCTTCGACATTCAGCGTGATAGTGGATGCGGAATCTGCACTGGTAAAGGCCAGGCTCTTCGATGCACTGTCAAAGGATACCGTCACCTTTCCCTGGCCGAAGGCCTTATCCACCTTATCCTGAAGGGCCTGGGCAAGGGCTGTCAGCTTCTGTACATCGGAAGCTTTATCCGCTGTAACCCCAGCTGCCAGCTTAGCGGTCCACTCCTGTGTACTCGGAAGAGTGACCCGGCTGCTGTCACCGCCGTAGGTAATGGTCAAAGCCTTGCCTTCCATCTCATCGAGAATAGAGGTCTCTTTGACGGATGCCTCGGCAAAGGTCTTCGCGCTATTCTTCAGGATGCTGTTAAAGTCCGTAAGGCTTATGCCCTTGGTCTTCTGATCATCCGTCAGTGCCTGATCCGACGACATTCCAAGAGCTTCCAGGACCTCGGTATCGGCTTTGATCTGATAATCATTGTCACTGGTCTTAAAGGCATCGGTATCGATCGAAATCTTACCGTCATCGGATAATTTGAACTGGATCTTACCGTTTTCTTTGAGAGACATCCCGCTCGATTGCGAAAAGGCTTCGTTCAGTTCCCGGACCAGTTCCGACTTATCGGACTGCGTATAATCAATGGTCACGGTCTTGCCCTGGGAATCCGTATAAGAAGTCGGGAAGGTGATGCTTCCGCTTTCTGCGAACTTACTGCTGGATCCGTTATATTTTCCGAAAGTCAGGGTCTTTCCCCGAAGAGTGGAGACTGTGGTCTTTGTAAAGTTTCCGCTGGCATCCAGGAGAGCACTCGTCTTAACAGCCTCGGAGGTTCCCTTGGATCCGGAGATGGTTGTCGCATTGGTTGCCAGCTGGGATACACCGAGGATCCGGATATTATCGACCATGCTGGAGGTTCCCGAAGCCTTGACCAGCTCTGCGGAATCCGAATTTCCTGTAGTTGTGATGGAAGATCTGGCGTAGAGGCTGGAAGATTTGATTGAAGATGAGGAAGAATACATCAGATAATTATCCTCAAGATCGATGACCGAATCCGTAATAGACCGGAGTGCATCTCTGGTCCATTCCTCCTTGGTCATGGCCTGATTCTGCTTGTCAATCTTACTCTGGGTGCCGCTGACCATCTGCTTGATCAGAGAGTCACGGTCCAGGCCGGAAACCAGACCTCCGAAACCGGAAATACTGGTATCGCCAAGAGATGATGAAGTTGTCGAACTGGTAGAAGAAACCTGCATAACCTGTCCTCCTGTGCTGTCTTTTTCTGTATCTAATGTCTGCATTCCTGTGGAACACGGACTGATATGGAGACATAAAGTCCCCTGTCATTTTCACTTTCACCAGATATATCGGCCTCTTTGCTTCGGAAAATAAGAAAAATCCCGGAAATGGCTTCCCGGGATTTGCATCTTTTATATCTGATGGATCGTTTGATCCTTTACCTGATCATTCTCTAATCATGATATGGTTCGTACCTGTCGAGGATTCACTTACTCGCTCCGCCTGTGATGAGGATTGGCAGCAACCTCATTGCAGGCCTTCAGGATTGCCGAACGGATGTCATTTCCGAAGCGGGCCTCATAATAGCTGATCCGAGGCGGTTCCGTATCCTTCTGCATAACGCAGTATTTGGGCTTCAGAGAAGACAGGGTCAGTGCCAGGACATCCGCCTGACAGCGGTCGCAGGTACACATGCCCATCTCTTCCATGGTCTTTTTGATATTGGCATGGCGGAGAAGAACGGCGGTGACATTGACGATATGATAGCCGTCCAGGTTCTTTCCTTCCTCTGATACGGATCCGAAGACACTCTTTTTCAGATTGGCCTCCAGGCCCTTTCGGATATCGGCGGAAATCCGGTCATTCTCCCGGCTCTCATTAACAACCGTCACCTTGGTCCGGTTCATGCGGTTGAAATCAGCCAGATGAGGACGGTTCTCCGATCCCTTCTGTGCCTTTCCTTCCGGGCTGGCAGGATTCTTTTCGGATGCATCCAGAGAGGAATGCAGGGGACGGAAGCCCTGGTCTTTCTTTTCTTCCTGACCGTCCCTGTCTCCTCTCAGAAGAGTATCCAGGGACTGAAAGGCTTCGGAAGGATTCTGATTAAAGAGTTTCTCCCGCTCTGCCAGCACCTGCTCCTGACTGAAAAGATCCTCAAGAAGGGCATTGCGGACAGCCTCGCTGCCCTTATCCTCTCTTTTTACTGCCATATATCTGTTCTGCTCCTTATTTTTGCTATGGTATCCGGCTTTCTGAACCGGTCTGTATTTTACCTCTGCTTACTGTAACGCTCAAGCAGTCCGTCAACCACCTGTACCAGATGGCCGATTTCCGGCTTGCTCAGCTGATCATCTGCTCCGACTTCCTTTCCCTTCCGATACATTTCTTCATTGATCAGGGAGGAGAAAATGATGACCGGAATCTTCTGCAGCCGCTCGTCATCCTTAATCAGCTTGGTCAGTCGGTGACCGTCCATCAGGGGCATCTCCAGATCCGTAATGACAAGTGACACCTTATCATAGAGATTTTGATCATCACGAAGCTCCGACAGAGCGTCCCAGCATTCCTGTCCATTGTCGTAGACTGTGATATTGGTATAGCCGGCCTTTTCCATGGCAGCCTTGATCATCTTCTGCAGAAGGACAGAATCCTCGGCGATGAAGATCGGATAGGTGTTGTTCTGACGGGGACCCAGATCATCAATTTCAGAGATCTGAATGCTGGTCTCCGGAGCGATCTCGGCAACAATCTTTTCGAAATCCAGGATAGTCACAAGCTCATCTCCGGCCTGGGCAATTCCGGTTGCCACACTGTCGCCGTCATTGGCAAGAGTCCGGTCGGGCTTGCTGATATCCCTCCAGGACAGACGGCTGATGCCGGCGATGGAATCCACACGGAAGGCAACCATCATCTTGTTGAAATTGGTCACGATAAAGAGATCCCGGGCATTGTCCCTGACCTCAATGGGCTTGCCGGTCAGATAGGCGGCCAGGTTGATGACCGTGATCAGATGTCCCCGCGGCTTGAAAAATCCCTCTACAGCCGGATGGGAATGAGGCATGGGCTTTACATGGGTCGCCATCATGATCTCCTTGACCTTGGCCACATTGATGCCGTAGGACTCGTTCTCCACGGAGAATTTCATGATTTCGATCTCATTTGTACCTGTTTCCAGAAGAATTCCGTCTTTTTTCTTTGCTGCCATTTTGAACTCCTTTTCAAATGTGAATCAAACTGATGATTCTGATATTATGATCGCTGTTCCTTCAGCGGTCTGGTCTATATTTCCACGGGTCTAAAGACTGATCTCGGTTCCTCCTGCCGGACGGATCGTTACCTTTCCTGTACCGACATCCAGTGTCATCGTCCTTGCGGCATCGCCTCCGACGTCCTCGCCCCGGATGGGAAGCTTCTTCTCCGCCAGGACCTTTCGGACCATTTCCACATTCTTCCTGCCGATATCCCCAAGGACTCCGTCCTTACGGTTGACGGGGAACATCCTGGCCCCGCCGGCAATTTTAACAATCGTATTTTCTCTTGTAAAACCGTTCTGTTCCAGAATGCTCCAGGTCTTCCGGATCCCCGAATCCGCATATTTCATGTCATTGGGGTCCCGTCCGACGGGCTGCTCGGGAAGAAGGACATGGAGCAGGGCTCCCATCTTCCGGTAAGGGTCATAAAAGCTGATCCCCACGCAGGATCCGAGTGCGTATGTTGTAATATCTGCATCGCCGCTCGCCATTTTCATATCCGAAATCCGGACCAGGTATTGTCTTCTCATATAACCACCGCCATCAACTGAAAAACGCGTTGACAGTCTGCCATCAGCCTCTTAACTGGTTGATGGTCTGCATCACTTCATCCGAGGTCGATACCATGCGGAGATTCATCTGCATGGCTCTCTCTGTTTCAATCACCTTTGTCATTTCCTTTGCCATATCGGTACCGCTGGTTTCCAAGGCTCCCCGGGTCAGCTTCGTATCCGGATCCAGGCTTACGGTATTCTCCGTATCGCCGTCCTGGATGTAAAAGGCGTTGTCCCCGGCCGAAAGCAGGCGGGATGGATATGTCACGGTGTAGACACCGACCGTCTGTCCCTCTGCCAGATCCGCCTCCCCGTCTGCATTGACTTCCATAGGGATGGGCTGGCCGTTTCCGTTCAGGACCAGCTGGTTGGATTCATTCATGAGATAGAAGCTTCCCTCTCCCATCTGCCCGGCGTGGAAGCGTCCGTCTCGGGTAAATGTAAGGCGTCCGGTCGTCGGATCCTGAAGACCGAAGAAACGGTTGTCACCGTTGATGGCGAAATCCAGATTCCGGTTGGTATCGGTAAAAGCCGAGGTCGTAAAATCCGTATGGGTGGATACGATCCGGGCTCCGGATCCGGTCCGAAGATCCGATTCCTCGTCCTCGGGAGCATGAAGATTGTATTTTACCAGCTCCTGGAAGGAGCCGTCCTTGGCCTTATAGCCATTGGTATTGATATTTGCAAGGTTGTTGGAAACCACATCCAGATGCTTCTGCATGGTTCCGGCGCCGACCGCACCGGTCCAGAATGACATATCCATCCTTTTTCTCCTTTGCCTGTCTTTTTATCTTAAATCAATATCTGATCTGTCTTTCATTTCTTAAGCGGATTGAAACTCCTGTCCAATCCTAATCTTATACCTGACCCACATCGTTGGAGGCCTTGTTTAAGACCGAATCATACATGCGGAGCATCTGGGCTGCACTCTGCAGGGCTCTCTGGGAGGACATCATATTGGTCATCTCATCCACCATATCCGCATTGGAGCGTTCCAGGCTGCCGTTAACGACCTTGGTCTGTCCGGTCAGGTCCGTGCCGGCCTCGTCGGTCCGGTAGAGGCCGCTGTCCTCCTTGATCAGGTTATCGGTATTGAGTCCGGTCAGACGAATCTGCCCGGCGACCCTGCCGTCCGCCTGATAAATGATCCTTCCATAGGAATCCATGGTGACATCCTCATTGTCGAGATGAATAGGATTGCCATCCTGGCCCAGAACCAGGCCAAGACCGTCCAGCTCCAGGTTTCCGTCCGCATTCAGAGAGAAGGAGCCGTTTCTGGTATAGCGGATGCCGTCAGCGGTCTCGATATTGAAGAAGCCCTCTCCTTCAATGGCGAAGTCATATTTCTGCCCGGTCTCCCGAAGAGTTCCCTGGGTGAAGGAGGTCACGGTCTCATCGGCCATAACGATCGGGGTCTGGGTTCCAAGCTGCTTGGGATTCTTTTTATTATAGCGCCCGGTCCGGATCAGCATCTCCTCATCGAAGGTGGAGTTGACCTGGGTATCCTTCTTGTAGCCTGCGGTTTCAATATTGGCGAGATTGTTACTGATGGTATTCAGATTTCTCTGCTGGGTCAGCATTCCGCTGGTCAGTTCATAAAATCCCTGGTACATACTTTCCTCCTTTACTCTCTCATCATCTTCTTAAGCTTGCGAATCGCCTGAGCATGAAGCTGAGAGACACGGGGCTGACTGATTTCCATGACATTGGCAATCTGGCTCATATTGAAATTATCGACATAATAAAGTGAAATTATCATCTTTTCTTTGTCTGCCAGACGATCAATGCAGGATGCCAGCTGCCGGGTGGTCTCTTTATTCATGAGGCTGGCCTCCGGAAGAACGCCCTCGTCCTCGGTCGGCACCTGTAAAACCGCCTCATCGGTCTCGTCATAGGTCATATCCAGTGACAGGACATTGACCATGGTGGACATGCTTCGGATCTTTCTCAGTTTCTTGACATCCATATCGGCTTCATTTGCCACTTCCTCATCGCTGGGATTCCGGCCCAGCTGTTCGGTCAGCCTGGTCTGGATCTCTTCGAGATTTTTCCGGTCCCTGTGGAAATTTCGGGGCATCCAGTCATTTTTCCTCATCAGGTCAATGACCATGCCGCGGATTCTCTGAGAAATAAAGGTATCGAATTTATTATCGCGGGCCGGATCATAGCGGTCAATCCCCTTCATAATCTCCAGGACACCCTCGTTAATAATATCCTCCGGCTGTGTAAAACTGATGTAAAGATCCCGCATCTGATAAGCAATGGCCTTGACGATAAAGAGATAGCGGAGGGTCAGCTCCTGACGGAGGAGCTGCCTTATATTTTCATCCGTCTCTTTCCGGTAGGCATCGAAAAGCTCATCATTGGTCTTTTCTTTCAAATCTTCCATAGACATAACTGTCTCCCATGCGCTGGTCTGGTCTATATTTGCAAGTCATTTCGATCTGACAGATTCATACTGAATCAGGCTGTATCCCGGTCCTCCAGCTTCAGGCTTCCGATGGACTGAATCTGGACATTGCTGGCCACCTCGTTAAAGGAGAGCACCCGGACATTGGGGAAGAATTGGGCGATCAGGTGATAGAAGTGGGTCCTCATCACCTGCGAGGTCAGAATGACCGGAGGCTGATCCAGTTCGCCGAATTTCTTGATTCCGTCCTGTACCTGGCGGATCACGCTCTGAAGGATGTCAGGCGACAGAGCCAGATAGAAGCCGTTTTCTCCCTTGGACAGGGAATCCACCATAGCCCGTTCCAGATCGGCATCGAGGGTGATGACTCTCATGTTGCCATCCTCTGTATACATACGGGTAATGGTCCGCTTCAAAGCGATGCGGACCTGTTCCACAATGCCGTCGATATCCTTGGGGCTGACGCCTTTGTCCACAATGGCACTGGCCATGGTCTCCAAGATAGTCTCTAAGTCCCGGATGGCCACGCCCTCCTTCAGAAGCTGAACCAGAACTCTCTGGATCATGGAATATGTCAGGACCGATCCGACGGTTTCCTCGATCAGCTCCGGAGCCGTCTGCTTTAAGTTGTCGATCAGGCGGACCACCTCCTGACGGGTAATAAGCTCAAAGGCATGCTGACGGATGACCTCAGACAGATGATTGATCATAACTGACAGGGGATCGATGACCGTATAGCCGTAAAGCTCGGCCTTCTCGCGGTTCTCCGGTCGGATCCACTTACTGGGGATGCCATAGGCCGGCTCGATCGTATCAATACCATCGATTTTATGGGTCACCTGATCAGACTCCAGGGCCAGGAAATAATCAACGAGGATCTCACCGCGTGCGACCTCCTCGCCCTTGATCCGGATGCAGTATTCGTTGGTGCCAAGGCTCGAGGAATCCCGAAGACGGATGGACGGCACGACAAAGCCCATATCCTGGGCATACTGACGGCGGAAGATAACGATCCGGCTGATCAGACGTCCTCCCATGGATTCATCAGCCAGGGGAATCAGGCTGTAGCCGAAATCCAGCTCACAGGGCTCCACCTGTAGAAGCTTGTAGACATTGTTGACATCCTTGTAATAATCCGCTTCCTGAACAGGCTCCGGGGCCGGTGCCTCTGCCTCCTGGGCAGCTGCTGCCTGGGCCTGGGGCGCTGCCTGGGTCCTGGCTCCGCCGCCGTCTCCGAAGACCTCCTTGGACTTTGCAAAATCCGGCTGTTCCTTCATCTTCCTCTCAAGGAAGATGCCGACTCCAATCAGACCGCCGCCGACCAGAAGCAGGTAGGGGATGGGCATACCCGGAACCACGATCAGAAGAAGAATGATGGCACCGGCAATGGTAAAGGCTCTGGGCTGGGCCAGGAATTCTCTGGAAATATCCTCATTCAGGGAGCCTTCCGCTACGGCACGGGTTACGATCATACCGGTCGAGGTGGAAACCAGGATGGAAGGGATCTGTCCGACCAGACCGTCACCGATGGTGGCGATGGAATAAGTCTGGGCTACAGTCTGCAGATCGCCGCCGCCCTGGACCATACCGATGATGATACCGCCGACCAGGTTGATCATGGTCGTGATAATGGACATGGTCGCATTACCTTTGACGATCTTTGTGGCACCATCCATGGAGCCGTAGAAATCGGATTCTCTCTGGACCTTCCGCCTTCTTCTGGATGCCTCGACATCATCGATCAGTCCTGCGCCCATATCCGAGTCAATGGCCATCTGCCGGCCGGGCATGGCGTCCAGGTTGAACCGGGCGGCAACCTCGGCGACTCGCTCGGCACCCTTATTGATAACGATGAAATTCATCAGGACGATGATAATGTAGATGACGATTCCGACTACGATATTGCCCTGGAGAACGAAGTCACCCATGGCCTTGATGACGTTTCCGGAATTACCGCCGTTGGAAAGAATGTTTCTTGTCGTCGATACATTGATTCCCAGGGTCAGAAGCGTCGTCATAAGAAGGAGGGTCGGGAAAATCGAGAACTCCAGAGGTTCATGAATGGACATGGTGATAACCAGAATCATCATGGAAAGAGCCATATTCAGAAGAATGAAGACATCGATAATGGACGCAGGGATAGGGATGATCATCATCAGGATAATGACCAGAACCATTACCGTTATGGAATTCTGTAAAATCAGTTTGACAATCTTAGGCATTTCCGACTTCTCTTACCTCTGTTTCATTCTGGAAACAGTAAAACGCTTTTTATATCTGCTTTCTAAAAATCATTTTTTCAAATGGTTTCTATCGTCTATTTCAGTATATCTTCCTTACCCTCTTTGCGGTAGATCAGAACCAGGATCTCCGCCACGGCTCCGAAGTATTCGGGAGGAATCTCCTGATCCAGGTCACAGGCACTGTAGAGGGCCCGGGCCAGGGTCTTGTTTTCCACCCAGGGAACGCCGTGCTCCTCTCCGACCTTTACGATCCGTAAGGCCATGGAATCCAGTCCCTTGGCCAGGACCACCGGAGCCTCATGGAGGTCCGGATCATATTTCAATGCCACGGCCACATGTGTCGGGTTTCGGACAATGACATCGGCTTCCGGAACCTTCTGCATCATGCGGCGCTGGGAGATCTCTCTCTGCTTCCTCTTGATCCGTCCCTTGGTCTCCGGATTTCCTTCTTCCTGCTTTAATTCCTCCTTGACCTCCTGCTTGGTCATCATGAGGTCTCTCTTGTGCTGCCATTTCTGGAAGGCAAAGTCCACAACGGCAATGACACCGAAGGCCAGGGTGACCTTCACAACCATATTGAAAACCATATCAAAGAGTGAGGTCAGAGCCGCTTCCGGCTTCACATGCTGAAGCCTTACGGCCGGCAGGATGTCGGATTTGATCGTGGAGTAGACCAGATAGATCAGGATCACGATCTTTAAAAGGCTCTTCAGCATCTCGAACAGATTCCGAACAGAGAAAAGTCTTTTAAAGCCCGAGGCCGGATTGATCCGGTCAAACTTGGGCTGGAGGAGCTTTGGTGTAAATGCAAAGCGGGTCTGAATTCCGTCCGCTGCTATAGATACCGCCGCAAGGAGAAGAAGGAGGGGCAGAACTGCCGCCGCTGCCGCCTTGATAAATTCCACTGCGATCTGGCCGGACAGCGGCTTGGAATTCCCCATCAGCTGGACAATATAGTTCATGAAAGACCGGAGGGTCTTATCGATATTGGACAGCTGAAGCTTCAGAACCAGGGCTCCGGTCAGGAGGATGGCCACGGTACCGATGTCCCGGCTCTTTGCGATATTGCCTTCTTTTCTGGCATCGTCCAGCCGTTTTTGGGTGGGCTGTTCGGTCTTGTCGTCATTTCCTCCCATGACCTTCCTCCTTTCTCTGGCGTATTTCGAAAAGTTTTACTTATCTATCAGGAAAAGTAACCGATAGATTGATACAGATGATCAAACATGTCCTTCCAGATATCAGTCAGGAAGGTGGACATCGGATTGAAGAGAATAAAAAGCATGATCAGTCCGACGGCGATCTTCATCTGAAAGCTGACCGCGAAGATATTAATCTGCGGAACAATCCGCATAAGAATACCGATTCCGACCTCGGTCAGGAATTCCACAACAATAACCGGCATGGCAAACTGCAGACCGAGGGCAAAGCAGGACGAGAAATATTTCAGAATAAACTGCGGAAGATCTGAAGAGATCACCACATTTCCGAAGGGAATATCTTCTACTGTCTGAAAAACAATTTTTAAAAATTCCACATGACCGTCATTTACCATAAAAATCAGCAGCATGAACATAAGGTAGAGGCCGCTCGATACGCTCATCTGGGCGTTGGACGAGGGATCATAAACCTGGGCCATGGAAAGACCCATGGTATAGTCCATGACGGCGGTTCCGAAGCGGACCACCAGCATGGCAAGCTCAATGCCGAATCCCAGGACAAAACCGATGAATAGCTCATGGACAATGGCTATGGAAAAAGCCAGGACCTCCTGGGGCGGATTGACCGTCATTCTTCCTCCGGTCCAGGTATAAATCATAAAGGACAGGGCCAGGGTAAGGCCGCCTCTGGCCAGGGGCGGAAAATCCGACCGTCCGTAGATCGGGTTGAAGGCGATGGCTCCGGACATCCGTGCCAGAATCAATGCCAGGTAGGTCACAATATACTGGGCATCCATAGACTAGCCTCCGGCGATCATGGTCAGGATGCTTTTGAAGAAATCCTGCAGGGTAACCAGGATTGTAGATCCCAGAATAAAAATCATGGCCACAATCCCGATCAGCTTTAATACAAACATGACCGTCTGCTCATTGATCTGAGTCACGGCCTGGAAAATTGCTACGACAATGCCGATCACCATGCTGACCAGAAGGAAAGGCAGGGCAATCCGCACAGCCAGAAAGAAGGTCTGCCGCATTACGTCGAGCATCTGCGCATTCGTCATAAGGCCCACCTCCTATCGGAAACTGTTGACAATGGTCGAGAACATGAGATCCCAGCCGTTGACAGAGACAAAGAGCAGAAGCTTAAAGGGCATGGACACCATGGTTGGAGGCATCATTGCCATACCCATGGCCATGAGGGTCGATGCCACGACGACATCAATCAGAAGGAAGGGCAGATAGATCAGAAAACCCGCCATGAATCCCCGCTTCAGTTCGTTGGTCATAAAGGCCGGCGTGATAATGGTCAGGGGATACTGGGTCGGATCGTCAAGTTTTTTCTGTTTTGCCATGGAGACGAACTTGTTCAGGGTCTTCTTCTCGGTATTCCGGAGCATGAATTCCTTCATGGGCACTTCCATCTTCTGCATGGCCTCTTCCTGGGTGATCTGTCCGGCCTGATAGGGCTCAATGGCCTGGGTCCGGATCTTATCCATGGTCGGGGTCATGATGAAAAGCGTCAGGAAAAGTGAAATACCGATCAGAACGATATTGGGAGGCGTCTGCTGAACGCCGAGAGCTGTCCTTGTGAAGGACAGAATGATGATGATGCGGACAAAGCTTGTCATCATGATGACTATGGTTGGAAGCAGAGCCACCAGAGTAAGCGTATAGATCATGTCCAGGGCCGGCACATTGCCTCCGTTCAGCCCGGAAATAACCTGAGTCGCTGTGTTTAAATCATTCATTTCTTCAAAACGTCCTTTCCCGGGTCAGAGTGCCCGGTATATTTCCTGAAGTTGTATTTCAACAGCTCCTTGAAATTCCCCCTGGCATCCTTTCCCGGGAAATGAAAATTTTCTGGCGTATCTTCGTCCTTGAATTCGCCATCCAGTTTTGACAGGAGACTGATGTCTCCGTTTGCAGATCCGACCAGATAGGTCTGATCCTGAATCTTTACGATCATAAGGTAGCGGTCCTGACCGCAGGGGACCTGATCGATCACGTGAATGTAACGGCCTTTTGCGGTCCGTTTCCAGGTCTTCCCCAGAAAACGGCTGGAGGCCCAGGCCAGAACCAAGACCACCAGACACATGAGAATAATCGTTACAACCGACAGAACGGTGGTCATTCCTGAACCTCCCTGTAGATATCCTTGTTCAGGATTTCCGTAATACGGATACCGAAATTATCCTCTACGACAACGATGTCACCATGGGCAATGCATTCGCCGTTCACATAGAGGTCGGCCTGTTCGCCGGCCATCTTATCCAAAACCACCAGAGATCCCTGGGTCAGATCCAGGACTTCCTTGATGGGCTTCCTGGTTCTTCCGATTTCAACGGAGATCTCAACGGGAACCTTCATCAGCATTTCCCGGTTGGCTTCAATCTCCTCTCCGTCATCCTGGAGTTCACTGTATTCCGGTGCAGTCAGAGAACGAACGATACCGCCGCCCTCCTTCTGTCTGGCCTCTCTTTTGGCTTCGGCCTTCTTCTCTCTCTCCTTTTTCTCGTCATGCATTTCCTGCATCAGATTCATCATCTGATTCTGAGACTGCTGAAGAGCGGCAAGGATCTGGGTCAGGGCCGGATCTGCGGCCTGTACATACTGAACCGGAGCCTGAGCGGCTGCAGCTGCCGGACTTGCCGAAGCTGCAGGGGCGGAAGCCTTCGAAGGAGCTGCTGTCTCAGCTGCCGGTGCTTCCGCAGCTGCCGGAGCCGGATTTTCTGCCGGAGCCGCCTGGTCTCCGCTATCTGCTGCTGCTTCTGCCTTGAGCCTTGCCAGAATGGCATCGGTCTCATTTTGATCCAGGGCGTGCTTATCATTCATGCCCTGGTACATGGCGTGGGCTTCCTCATCGGAAATTTCAGCGCTTTCTGCGGCTGCTGCCCCGGCAGGGGAAGCAGCCTCTCCATTCCCGGTACTCTCGGAAGAAGCTGCCGGCTTTTTCTTTTCTGCCTTCTCTTTCTCACCGAAAGCCGGGGGCTCTGCAGCCTGGCCGCCCTCCTTGGCCTCCTGACTCAAGTCCGCTGCCGGACTCACTGCCTCTCCGAAGGCCGGCGGCTCCGCATTTGCACTGTCATCAGCCGATGTATCCTGACCTAGGCTTGCGGCATAGGGGCGGAGAAGCTCCTTCACAAGCTTTGCATCCATGATGATCAGGAACTCACTGTTCAGGGCCTTATCAACGGTCAGGTTGAAGCGGACAACAACCTTGTCATCCTCGCCCGGGAAGTACTTGTCCTTGAAGGCCTCGGCATTCGGCACCTCGAAGGATACCGGTGTGGAAATATTGACCGTATAGCCGAGGAATTCCGACAGAGCGGTGGCGGAGCTTCCCATCATCTGGTTCATGACCTCGCAGATGGCGCTCTTGTTCATTTCATCGAAAACGAAGTCTTCCGGAGGGATTTCCTGGCCCATCATCATGCCGACGATGACCCGGACATCATCCTTGCTGAACATCATGACATTGGTGCCGGACAGACCCTCTACATAGGAAATTTCGACCGCAATCGCAGGTTCCAGATTCTGGAAACTGAACTGGGAACGAGACTCCACCGTGACGACCGGTGTTGTGATATTGGTTCTTGCTCCGAGGAGTGTTGAAACAGCGGTTGCCGAGGCGCCAAGACTGATATTCATGATCTCGCCGACGGCGTCAATCTCCATTTCATTAAAACTGGCAGCTCCCATTGATTCTTACTCCTCCATTATTTACTGATATTCATCGCACTCTGGGTCATCTGCTTTATGGCATTCAGAGCAGTCACGTTAGCTTCATAGGAACGGGTGGCCGACATGGAATCGACGGTTTCCTTGAGGACGTCCACGTTAGGCTTCTCCACATAGCCGTCCGCATCCGCATCCGGATTATCAGGATCATAGACACGCTTTAAGGATGTCGTATCCTCCACGACCTGGGATACCCGGACGCCCATTTTTCCGGAGCCTACAGTTTTCTCACCGGTCCTGGCCCGGCGAAGGGCATTGGCAAAGGTCGGCTTCTCGCCATAGCTCTCAAGTACAACGTCCTTCCGGCGGTAGGCGCCGCCATTTGCCGTTCTTGTGGTATCGACATTGGCGATATTCTCGGCCGCAATATCCAGACGCGTTCTCTGTGCACTCATGCCGGAGGCGCTGATATCAAAAGAATTTAAGAAAGACATTTTCCCCTCCTTTTAAAAGGATCAGCCCAGAATGTTCTTTACAGTGGAGCAGATTCTTTCTGCATTGAAAGGCTTTACGACAAAGTCCTTGGCGCCGGACTTGATCGCATCGACAACCATGCTCTCCTGGCCCATGGCAGTACACATAACCACCTTGGCATTAGGATCGCTCTCGCGGATCTTCTTTAAAGCCTGAAGGCCGTCCATGTTGGGCATGGTGATGTCCATGATGACGATATCCGGCTTTTCTGCCTCATACTTCTGTACGCCGTCCAGGCCATCGGTTGCCTCGATGAAGGTCGCATCCGCATAACCGCCCTCGGACAGAGATTTCTTTACCATCATCCGCATGAATGCTGCGTCATCTACCAGTAAAATCTTAGCCATTTAATTCTTCTCCTTCTTCATTCTCAATCTGTGATTTCTGATCCTCCTCATCCTTTGGTTCGATGCGGCGATCAATGTGAATTGCTATATTCTTTTTATAAACACCCATATGTCCCTTGAACCAGGGGCTGTCCCCGACATATACGGTCGAGAGGGCGTTTTTTGAAATGTTCATGTCGATGACATCGCCGACCTGAAGGCGGTCCATATCATCAACGGTAAGCTTTATCTTTCCTAAAACGGCGGTCAGCTGCAGAGAGGAATCTCTGAGGTGACTCATGATGGTATCCGTGTTGTTGGCGTAGGTAAAGCCCCTTGCCAGGTGTTTTCGGTTATCTATGGTTCTAAAGATCTGCTCCAGCAGGGTTCCGGGGATACACATGCGGATCTTCTCGGAAGAAATACCTGTGACATCCACATTCAGATGAACCAGGACCACGGTTTCATCCAGGCCGACCTCCTGAACCATGGAAGGGTTTTCCTCCACCTTCTGGGACTTGAAATCGACAGTGATGTAATTCGAAAAGCCATCACGCAGGGCGTGGACAAAATATTCCACAATCCGCCGGTAGAGAGACATTTCCACATCCGAATAGCGGTAATTGTCCTCGGCCTTGATGACCTTGTCACCGCCGCCCAGCATATGATTCATCAGAGTCAGGATCAGGCCCGGTGTGATGTACATCATCATGGGAACACTGAACTTGCCTTTATCCGGAAGACTGACATCAATGATGGTCATGCAGTCATTTTCGTGGAAGGAATTGACATATTCATAGTAGCGGCTCTCACGGAGCTCAATGACTGTGATATCGGTCATGGCCCGGAAAATTCCGTTGACCTGGGAAGTCATGAGTCTGGCATAGTTCTCGAAAATGCTCCGAAGGATCTTCAGTTTTTCTTTTGTAAATTTTCTCGGGCTGTAGAAGTCATACTTCTTATAGTCGTCATTCGGCTTGGCTGCCGGAGCCTTGACCGATGCGCTATCCTCTGCATTATCCACTTCCTGCACTTCATCATGCATGGAGGCTAAGAGGGCATCGATCTCGCTCTGTGACAATACATCTGCCATGCTGCTTCCTCTATTGCGTTGTGCTGTTCACTGTCGTCGATGTGGCGTCTTCGCCAACCGAGGTATTCGGATCTCCGTCCGTTGTTGCAGTCTTTCCGTTATCCTTTCCGGAATTGACTTCCTCACGGATCTTATCCACGTCATTTTCGTCAGCACCCTTGTCGATCAGAAGGATTTCGACCCGGCGGTTCGCCGCCCGGCCTTCCTTGGTATCGTTGGACTCAACCGGACGGAACTGTCCGTATTCCATACTGACGATTTTATTGGGTTCTATGACATTCTGCTCCTGGATATAAATGCAGACCTCAGCCGCACGCATGGCAGCCAGCATACGGTCGGTCCGGACGTTATTGCCGTTCGGATTGGCCTGGGCCGTATGACCCATAATATTGACCTGACTGATCTTGTCCTTTTCCGGAGCGATAATATTGCAGAAAACGCTCAAAGCGCTTTTTCCCTGATCTGTAAGTTCGGAAGAGTCTCCATTGAAGAAGGCCTTGTCCTTGAACTCGACGAAGGTATAATTCTTACCTCTTGTTGCGGATACGCCGCTGACTCCCTGCTGGTCCATCTTCTGGGCAATCATGAGATAGAGCTTATCCATGTTGTCCGTTGTCGCCTGGACATCCTCGGCAGAGGCCTTGTTACCGCCGCCCTTGGCTTCTTTCCCGTCGGTCGAAACCTTGCCGTTGATATTGACGGATCCGCTGCTTCCCTTGTCATCCACAAGGCCCGGATAGATACTCTTTACGAAGAGATCCCATTTACTCTGGTCCAGGCTGGACATGGAATAGAGAAGCACGAAAAAGGTCAGAAGCAGGGTGACAAGATCCCCGTAGGTATCCATCCAGCTTCCGCCTTCGTCTCCGCCTCCGCCTTTCTTTCTTCTTGCCATAACTTATTCTCCAGTCTGTCCGGGTTTGAAATCCTCCGCAAGCAATTTGGTCGAATCTGAGGCCTTGATGGAGCCGAGCAGATTCTCCCGAATGTTCTTGGGGTTCTCACCGGACTGAATTGCAATCACACCCTCAATAATCGTGGAACAGTAGAGCTCCTCTTCCGCATCTCTTACGGCAAGCTTCTGGGCGATCGGGTGGAAGAAAATATTCGAAAGTGCCGAGCCGTAGAAGGTGGTGATCAGGGCTACGGACATATCCTGGCCGAGGGAAGAAGCTCCGCCGGAACCTCCTAAATTCATTCCCTTTAACATGTTGATCAATCCGACCAGGGTACCGATCATACCGAAGGCAGGGGCCAGAGCTGAGCCCTTGAGATACATGCCGCGGACCTCTTCGTGCCGGGCCGCCATGTCGTCCAGCCGCCGCTCCAGGACAAAACGCACCTTGTCCGGATCATTGGCATCCACGATCATAAGCACCGCTGAATGGAAGAAGGGCTCCTCGATCTCATCCGCCTTTTCTTCCAGGGCCAGAAGACCTTCTTTTCTGGCAATCATGGCCAGTTCCACGATCTTGTCAACCGTGGGAGGGATCTCAAAGTCTTTGCCGCGGAAACATTTTCCTATATGCTTGGGGATATCCTTCAGCATACGAAAAGGATAGCAGGCAATCAGGGAAGCGATCGTACCTCCGACTACGATGACGATACTGGGTACGTCATAGAAGTTGCCAAGCTTTGGAATTGTAATACCCTGGACGACCAGCACGATTGCCAGCACCCATCCGAGTAAAGTCGTAATGTCCATAAGACCAGATCTGCCTCCTAAATCCTATGCTTCCGCCATGACATTTCCGGCAAATACAGACCGGAGATAGCCCTGGGTTTCTTCAATAATGTGGTCAATGCTTTCTCTGACAAGGAAAAAATCCCCATTTGTCATCCGGATCTTGGTCTCTGGAATGGATTCCATGCTGAGAATCTGGATGTAGTTCAAATAGAATATCTCGCCATTCAGACGGGTCAATTTTATCATATCCTCTCCTTTATTTCAGGATAATCAGGGGACTTCCCTTTTTCAGTAATCTTTTTCGATAAACGAATCGGCTTTCCCCAGTCTTTCATCAGGAAAAAGCCTTTCACTTCTTATCAGCGCTTCATATTTACCAGTTCCTGAAGAATTTCATCACTTACGGTGATCATCTTGGAATTGGCCTGGAAGCCACGCTCGGTAACGATCATATCGGAAAATTCCTTGGCCAGGTCGACATTGGAGGACTCGAGATAGCCGCTCATCAGACTGGAGGTGGATCCGCCGGGCATGGTTGCGGTCATGAAACCGGAGTTATCATTGGCGCTGGCATTGAAGTTATTGTTACCTGCCTTCATCAGACCTTCCTGGTTCTGGAAGTTTGCGATGGCAACCTTACCGATAACAACGTTCTTGGATTCGCCGTTGAAGCTGATGGTTCCCTTTACGGTACCGTCATTGTCGATCTGGACACTCTTCAGCTGGGTAGCGCCACCGGTAAAGTTCAGTCTTGCTTCAGCCTCTACCGTTGTGCTTCCTGTCAGTGCCGGTGCACGGAGTGCGGTCAGAGTCGTACCGTATTTATATCCGGGATTTCCGATCTCATCCAGGGTAAGGGTTGTCGAATTGTTATTGCCGAGGGGCTGGAAGCCGTAGACGAAGTTGCCGTTAGCATCTACCATGTATCCGTTGGCATCTACGGAGAACTGGCCGACACGGGTAAAGTTGAAGTTAGCAGCTTTCAGATTGTTGGAGATCGTTTCCGCCGAATTATCAGCGGTGACTTTTGTATCAATGTTGGTTCCTGTACCTGTAGACTTCGTAATGAAAAATCCAGATCCGTTGATGCTGGCATTGAAACCGCCAACATAGCTCGGTGTGGAACTTGTCATATCGGTGGAGATGGCACCGGTGACAGAACCGTAGCCGTACTGAACGGCATTGGATCCGCCGACAGTTCCGGACTGACCGTTGGAGGAAGCCGTTGTGGTCTGATACATGGCATCCTTGAAGGTATAGTTCTGCGACTTGTAACCACTGGTATTGACATTGGCAATATTGTTACCGATGACATCCATCTTGTTCTGATGTGCTCTTAATCCGGATACGGCTGAATCCATAGCTCTTAACATAGCTCTAATTCCTTTCTCTTTGACTGATTTTATCTTTTATAATCTTCTCTTATCGATCTTCTGTTACTGTTCTTATTTATCTTCTCTGATAAGTTTTTTCAGATCTTTTTTATCTTCTCAGGCCTTCTCTGTATCTCCTGTCTTCGCCTGATCCGCAGAGACCTTATTTTCCGAGGCATCTGCTCCGAGGACACTCTTGATCCGGTCCAGGGAGTAGTCATTGGTATCTCCCTCAATCCGAAGGGTCGGATTTTTGCCGGTCAGGCTGATCGATGTCACGATACCGGTCTTTGTGATGGTCTTTTCATTTCCATCCGCATCGGTACCGTTCGATGCAAGATAGCTTACCTTCTTTCCGATCAGGCTGGCTGCGTAGCTCTGCTGACTTAAGGCGGTCGATGTCTTGATTGACTCTGTCATTGCTGTCAGAGACTGAACCATGGCCATCTGGGACATCTGATTCATCATGTCGCTTGTATCCATGGGATTGGACATATCCTGGTTGGCCAGCTGGGCTGCCAGGAGCTTGAAGTAGCTCTGGATATCCAGGGTGCCTTTGTCATTGTTCGCAGCGGCCGTGTTTTTGGTATAGACATCAGAGGTTCCGCTCATTCCGCTCACATTACTGATTGTCGGCATAAGGCTCTTCCTTTCTTATATCTGTTTTCTGTCTTTATGATTTTCCTGACTTTTCCACTTTTTCTAAATGGAAAACAGGTCTTTGTTAACTTTTAATCCAGGCCCAGCCGCATCATGTTGATAAAGCGGTCATTCCGGCTCTGCTTCTGTTTCTGATTTCTCTGACCCTCGTCTGATTCCCGCCGGTTCTGGGACCGGCCCTCCAGATTCATGGAAGTCCTGTCTTCTCCCTCTGCCGTATTGGGAGGAAGCACGATAGCTGTCTCTCTTCCGGTCGTTCTTGAAAGGATTTCTCCCATCTGGTCGGCATGGCTGGAAAGAAGATGCAGGGTTTCCGGCCGGGTCGTCATGATGGTCAGATTGGCTCTGCCGGCCTCATAGGTCAGATGAATGGTTATTTTTCCAAGGTTCTGTGGATTCAGTGTCAGCTCCATGCTTCCCGGAAGGCTGCTGTTTCTCCAGCTTCTGGCGATGAAATCGGTCAGATCCTGAGGAAGGCTGGCAGGACTTGTGGTCAGCTGTCCCTGAACCATAGAGTCTGCATTTCCTGTATTCTTAATAACTTCGGCATTCTGTCCCGGATTTATAACCTGTCCCGGAGGAATCTGGTCCCCGCCGGAGGCTTCTGCCTTCCCGCTTTGGGCCGTCTTCTGCTCTTCTCTGAGCTCTTCCGAAAGTCCGGAAAAATTTCTTTCACCGGCATCCGAAATCTGATCCGCATTCTTTTCCAGAGCGGAGATTCGGGCGGAATTTTCCGATCCCTTCTCGGAAGCTGTACTTCCGTCTCCTCCCGGCTCCAGGACAGCCTTCTTCATATCCTGACTGGAAACCTTAGAATCCAAGGCATCCGGGCCCGCAGCTTCGGAAAGAGCTGCTGAAATATCCTCACTCTCTTCAATAGCCGGCTGGATATCCGGACCGGTCAAAGATAGACCATCCTCTGCTTTTACAGGCGCTCCTTCGCTTTCCGAAGGAATCGAAGCTGCATCCTTATTATCCAGGATCTGATCCAGGGCTGCATTTTCTGCCTCTTCCTGGAGAGCCAGGCTTTCTGCATCCAATTCTTCCAGGCCTTCCTCCCGGGCGCTGACCTGTCCGGCCTCTGCCGGATCGGAAAGTCCGGAGAGCAGGTCTGGATCCGCAGCCGAATCGGCTGCAGTAACCGCGATTCCTTCGCCGGCAGCATCCGTTATCTTCTGTTCAGTGAATGCCGCTATGGCATCCTTCTCCGAATCTAAAGCCAGCCTGTCATCTGCCCCCGCCTGCGCTTTGTCCGAAGCGGAAAGAGAAGCGGTCTTCAAATCCGTTTTCGAAATGTCCCCGGAAGAAGCCTTCGAACCCTCTGCCCGATCCGTCTTTCCTGCCTGATCTGTTTTCGTCTTCTGAAATGAGAGATCTGTTACTGAATCCGACCGTTCAGAACCGGCCTTCTCAACATCTTTTCCTGCAGAAGCAGTATCCGCTTTCCGGACCGATAAAATTTCATTCTTCTGGTCTTTCTGACCGGCTCCGGAATTTTTTGATTCCAGGCTGCCCGTGCTGCCGGCCTTAGTCTGCTGACCGGATGCCAGGGACTGAAGGAGATTCTGAAAAGCGCCGGACACGGAATCCTGACCTGAAGAACTGCTTCGTTTCTTTCGGATCCCGGAGCTTTTCCCTGCGGACAGGGCTTCGGTTCCCTTCAGATCCACTTTGCTTCCACTGTTCATAGCATACATTCATCTCCCTCCTTTCTTTATCCTGCCGACCGGGACGTCTGGTTCTGAACGAATTCCTCAATAAAGGCTTCGTTCTCCTTCTGCTCGTCCAGCCGGTATTCTGCAAATTTCTTTTCCTTCAGTTTTTCGAATTTATTGACATCAATTTTTGCATCGATTACTTTCTTTTTGACTTTCTCCGCCTCTTTTTCGATCTCCTTCAGTTTTTCCTTCTGAATTTCGATCTCCTGATCCATGCGATCGATCAGATCCGCATAGAGAAGGAAGCGTTCAATGGGTCCTCCGGCATGCTGAAGGTCTTCGAAGGAATTTTCCAGATCTCTCTTTTCTTCCTTAAGGCTTTTGATCTTGGCCTTTCTCTGTTCAATCCTCTGCTGCCAGACGGCGTATTCTCCCATGATGGAATCCAGGATCTGCCTTTTGTAGTTCAGGACGTTTTCCAGACTATAATGGAATTTCTTCATGTCTTATCCTTCCGTTCTCCGGCAATGTTCCAAGGTCTCCTGTCGGGATTTTTCTCAGCCCTCCAGGGCCTTCTTCATACCCTCCAGAACCTCTTCATAGGAGTAGCTGTCATTCACACCCTGCATAAGGAAACGGTTGATGCGGGGATAGAGGCGGACCGCTTCGTCGAGTTCCTTGTTGGTTCCCTTCTTATAGGCTCCGATGGCGATCAGGTCTGCGTTTTTCTCATAGAGAGCCAGAATGTTCCGTATGCGGCTGGCCATCTTTCGGTGCTCGTCCGAGACGATTTCCGCCATCAGTCGGGAGATCGAGGCTCCGATATTGATGGCCGGATAATGGTTCTGGGCTGCCAGGGCCCGGGACAGAACGATATGTCCGTCCAGAATGCCTCGCACTGTATCAGCGATCGGCTCATTGGTATCATCACCTTCAACCAGGACCGTGTAGATCCCGGTAATGGAACCCTTCTTGAACTTTCCGCTCCGTTCCAGGAGCTTGGGAAATTCCGAATAGATCGAAGGCGTATAGCCTCTTGCAATCGGCGGCTCTCCGGTTGCAAGGCCGATCTCACGCTGGGCCATGGCGAAACGTGTCAGACTGTCCATCATGAGGAGGACGTCCATGCCCTGGTCTCTGAAATATTCCGCAATGGTCGTCGCAACCAGGGGACATTTGAGACGCATCATGGAGGGCTGATCAGAAGTTGCCACGACAAGGACCGTCCGTTTCATGCCTTCCTCGCCCAGATCCTTCTGAACAAATTCAAGTACCTCTCTGCCACGCTCTCCGACAAGGGCGATCACGTTGATGTCTGCCTTCACGTTCTTGGCGATCATGCCCATCAGCGTACTCTTGCCAACGCCGGATCCCGCGAAAATTCCGATTCTCTGTC
>JAQYBF010000044.1 GCA_029338875.1 Lachnospiraceae bacterium | reverse complement strand
ATTTCCGGTGTCAGGCCCTCCTGTAATTTGAAAGCATCGTCTTCGGAATAACGGAAGTCGTACATGCTCCGGTCAATATCCTTGACCTCGGTCTTTTCCTTTGCCATGATCTGACTCCTTAAAACTTACTGATTGATATATTTCTCGAAACCATTCTCATTAATGTCGTCAACGATGGAAGCATCGCCTTCGGCAACGATCTGTCCGCTGACCAGAACATGAGTCCTGTCAATGGTCAAGCTCTCCAAGATCCGGGTCGAATGGGTGATGATGATCAGAGCACCGCCGACGGTCTTCTTATACTCTTCCACACCCTGGGATACGGTACGGACCGCATCGACATCCAGGCCGGAGTCGGTCTCATCAAGAATGGCAAGGCTTGGCTTTAACATCAGAAGCTGAAGAATCTCAGCCTTCTTTTTCTCACCGCCGGAGAAACCGACATTCAGGTCACGGTCTGCGTAGGAGGGGTCCATATTTAAGAGTTCCATGGTCTTCTGCAGCTCCTTCTTGAAGTCCCAGAGACGGATGTGCTGACCGGTCTTGTTTTCAATGGCGGTACGGATGAAGTTGGACAGGGTGATGCCGGGAACCTCTACCGGGTTCTGGAAAGAGATGAACATACCGAGCTTGGAGATCTTATCGGTTGTAAGATCGGTGATATCCTGACCCTCAAAGAAGATCTTTCCGCCGTCAATCTTGTAACGGGGATCGCCCATCAGAGTCGAACCCAAGGTCGACTTGCCGGCACCGTTGGGTCCCATGAGGACATGGGTCTCGCCCTTGTTCACTGTAAGATTTACGCCATGCAGGATTTCCTTTGCCTCATCATCTGCTACAGATACCTTCAGGTCCTGTACTTTTAAAAGTTCTTCTGCCACCTTGCAGCCTCCTTAATTTCTATTTCTAATCATTTTTATAAATCAGAATTCCTATGGGATTACTATGCTATTATATCCCAGTGCAGCTTATTATACCATAGCTGGTCAAAGCCTTCTTGCATTTTTCTAAATAACAGACTAATCCGCACGATTGTATATGTATGTTGGAATTACAACAAGCCGGCCTTCCAATCCGATTTGTAATTCATTTCTCATTCTGAAAAACCTCTGAGAACCTTGTAAAGCTCCTGATAGAGGATCAGAGCATCTTCTTTATTTAAATGCAAGCACTGGCCGACATGACCGGGCACTTCTTTCAGCTTATCACGCATGGCCATGCCTTTGTCTGTGATTTCGACCAGAACCACTCTCTCATCATCCGCAGACCGGGTTCTCTTGACCAGGCCGCTTTCTTCCATTTTCTTCAGAAGCGGGGTCAGGGTACCCGTATCCAGGAAAAGCTTCTGACCCAGGTCTCCGACCCGGAGCTTCCTGTCTTCCCAGAGGACCATCAAAGTAATGTACTGGGTATAGGTCAGGCCGAGCGGTTTCAGATAGGGGGTATACTGCTTGACCACCTCACGGCTGGCCGCGTACAGGGGGAAGCAGAGCTGGTGATCCAGACGGAGGGCCTCATACTGCTTCTCATCGTCCGGACTGATGTCCTGCTGTTTTGCTTCCTTTTTTTCTTCCACTGCCATAAAAAATTTCCTTCCAGATTTTATTCTCAAATCGTTAAATGCGATTTTATTCAATGATTCAAAAGTATCATTCCATACATTCAGATGCAGCTACACCGGCACGATGGTCGAATACAATTGCTCCAGCATGCATTCTATACAATTATATTCCACAATATTATATTTTTCCATAGGTATTAGAAAGATGGAACCTTCGCCGAATCTGATCTTCTGGCGAAAATTCCATCCTCTGTACAGCCCTGATTTTATTGGTCTATATTTCGTTTCTTTTCCTTCACCAACGCCGCAGTGCAGGAAGCCCCGACTTCTGTAAGTCGTGGGAGGAATGCCCGTTTTAGCGGCGTATTTTCTTTATGTAACATTATTCTTCGCTAAAATATATGATACAATAATTTTGGCGAAGAAAGTAGGTACGGTATATGGAGCAGACAATTACAGCAAAACTTCAGATTTTAGTAAATCCTTTTGATAAGCAGATACTCTGCGATACCATGAAGGCTTATTCTGATGCTTGTAATTATGTGTCTGAATACATATTCAAAACACATAACCTTAGTCGTTATAGTGTACAGAAAGATACTTACTATCAAGTCCGTGAAATTTATGGTCTCCGTTCTCAGATGGCAGTTTCTTGTGTACGAACAGTTATTGCTAAATACAAGACCATTCTCGAAAATCAGAAAGAGTGGATAAAGCTTGTATTTAGACTTCCTCAATTAGACCTTGTATGGAACAGGGATTATTCGCTTAATACAAAAAACGATATATTTTCTGTTAATACATTGAATGGTCGTATCAAGGTTGCTTTCTATAAAAATGGCTTTGAACAATATTTTTCTGATAACTGTAAGTTTGGCACTGCGAAGCTTGTGAATAAACATAATAAGTTTTATTTGTATATACCTGTAACATACGAAATTACCGAACTTAAAAAATCAGAAGTTTCTAATGTTGTTGGTATAGACCGTGGAATCAGATTTCTTGCTGCAACATATGATAGTAATGGAAAATCTGTATTTTATGAGGGTAATGTCGTTAAACAAAAACGTGCTCATTATAAGTCTTTGCGTAAGCAGTTACAGCAGGTCGGTACTCCATCATCCCGTAGACGAATGAAAGCTATCGGTCAGCGAGAAAACCGTTGGATGCAGGATGTAAACCATTGTGTATCAAAGGCACTCGTTGAGAATAATCCCGTTGGTACTTTGTTTGTCATTGAAGATTTAAGTGGTATCCGTTCTGCTACTGAAAGAGTTAAGGTGAAAGACCGTTATGTTTCCGTATCATGGTCTTACTATGATTTAGAACAGAAACTATCTTACAAAGCCTTAAAGCATCATCAGCTTGTAGAAAAGGTTAATCCTGCTTATACAAGCCAAACTTGTCCTAAATGTGGTCATACAGCAAAGACTAACCGCAACAAGAAAATGCATCTTTTCTGTTGTAAAAACTGTGGTTATAAATCTAACGATGACCGCATTGGAGCTATGAATCTGCATCGTATGGGAATAGAACTATTAGTACCTGATGCAGTTGCTACGGAGTAAATCTCTGTAGTACAGGTACGTGTCAACGTGCCTACGATGTAACGCCACTTTTAGCAGTAATGTTAAACGACTAAATGTGGGAGGATTTATCCGCTATACCACAGGGCAGTTACAAGCTCCGACCTCAAAGCGATAGCTTAGGTCGGGGTAGTTGACTCAGACAAAAAGAGAAGCAATGTAGTCACTGAACTCCTCCATATCATAGGTCGGCTCAAAACGTCCGATGACATTGCCGTCCCGATCGATAACGAACTTGGTAAAATTCCACTTGATGTTGGGATTGTTCTTGTAATCCTTATCGATCTTCTTTAAAAGTGCAGACATCATCAGAGCCTTGGGGCCCTTGCCGAAGCCTTCAAAGCCCTTCTGGCTCTTCAGGAAGGTGTAGAGAGGAAGCTCGTTTTCACCGTTGACATCGGACTTCTTCATCTGAGGGAACTGGGTGTTGTACTTCAGAGTGCAGAATTCATGAATCTCTTCATCGGTTCCCGGTGTCTGGCCTGCAAACTGATTGCAGGGAACATCGACGATTTCCAGTCCCTTGTCATGGAATTCTTCATAAAGCTTTTCCAGAGGCTCATAATGAGGGGTAAATCCACAGCCAGTTGCTGTATTTACTACGATCACTATCTTGCCCTTGAAATCGGACATCTTCTGCTCTGTGCCATCTGTCTTCGGAACACTGTAATCATAAAAGCCTGCCATAAGAAACCTCCTTATACATTCAGCAGCAAAATGCCATTAGCTATTCTGTATTTCATGCCTATAATATATTTTATAAAATATAATTTGTCAACACTTTTCTGCAAAAAATTTAGGGCGTCCCTGTCGCACATGTTTCCCCTTTTACCGCCCTCCGGACGTCCTCGATCAGCTCCTTCCGGATTCCGGTCAGGGGCGTATCCTTCCGGGTCAGCACACCGTAGAGGATCTCGCCCTCCTCCCTGGAAAGAGTGATCCCAGGCTCATCCCCGTCCTTATAACGGGTAAAGCTCTTCGGACTGATATTGGCCAGTCCGTTCTCCTTCATCATAATATTCATGACATAGTCGGAATTGGTCGTCACCGAAACCCGAAGGCCGGACAGAGACTCCCCTGTCTCCTGCACCTTCCAGTCCGACTGGCGGCGGAACTTATCCATCTCGGTCTGGATCAGAGACAGATCCTTCCAGCTGTCCGGCCGCTTCTGCCCCCTTTCCGCCATATCCTCCGTCTCGAAATAAAGCATGGCAGGCGTAGACCCCAATATTTCAAAATCCAGCTGATCCCGCTTCCACTCGTAACGAAAGCGGTCCAGCTCCTCCGGGAAAATATAGACCAGACCAATATCGTCCTCCATATCCCGAATCCTCTGTACGATATGAAAAGTCGAATCCGTATGGATATTATATCGGATATTCTCGGCCTCATGCTTGCGGTAGAACTCCGAAAAATGCCGGGCGAACCAGGAGCTCGGATTGGTCGAGATTCGAAGGACATCCCGGTCCGAATCCATGGTTTCGAGTTCCAGCCGTTCCAGGCTCTCGAGAATGGGCCGGACCTGGAGATAGAGCTGCTTTCCCCTGGGGGTCAGACGGATTCCGCCCGTCTCCCGGAGAAAAAGACTGTAGGACAGCTCCTTCTCCAGAGCCGCAATGGTCTTACTGACATTGGACTGGGTCGTATAGAGGGCTCTTGCCGCTTCACTGAAAGAAACACTCTCGGCTGCCGCAGCGAAATATTGCAACTGTTTGGTTTCAAGCATGACCTACTCCTTTTTGATGGCAGGAATGCCCTGAAAATTCCTGCTCTTTTCCGTCTTCATCTTTGGACTTGTAAAGAAAAGAATTACCGGCATGACAATGGCAGCTTGTAGAAGCGCATTGAAAAGCAGGCTGTCTGCGATTGGCGTATCGTAGAGAGAGTGATCCGCCATGACAAAGAGAATCCAAAGAATTCCCCTCCTTCTGTGGTTCCTACTGCCGGATCTTATGATCAAATATAAACCGGCCGCAGTCACCGCTGCATAGGCCCAGTGGGATCCGAAACAGCAGGAAACCCGGTCCAGAGCGGACGGGAAGGCATCACTCGTTTTTTCAAATCCGCTCTCTGTGATATAGGACAGATCCTCCTCAATCTGGAAGCCCAGCCCGACACTCATGCCGATCAGAAGATAGTCCTTCAGTGCTCTCCTCTGCAGAACATAGAGTAGAAGGGCGGCCGCAGCGAGCTTAAGGACTTCCTCTACTACCCCGGCTTCCGCCGATCCCAGCCAGTCCTCTGAATAGGAATGGCCTAAAAGAGACTTCATCAGATCATCAAAGCCTCCGTTGATCTGTCCGGCCAGAGCTGCCGGTATCAAAGCGCCGCAGAAGACGGATAGCAGGAGTTCCCACCCCTTCACATCATATTTTCTGCCCAGCCACCGTAAGACCAGGCCGAAGGGAACAATATAGACCAGGAGGGGAAGAAAAGCACTGTAAACCTCCAGATACTGAATAGCCGAAGTATCATCCTTTCCCATGAAGTCTGATTCACAGATCACAAGACCCGCCGCAAAGAGCATCACAAGAATACAGATAACAATCAGCCGCTTTCTTCGGGTCTTCATTTCTTCGTTCATAATAAGCTCCTTTGTATTTAAATCCGGAGTCATTATGCCACTTTTCCATATATTATAAAAGGGTTATAAAAGCCGGGGGCCGGCCCTGGCCACCCTTTCGGCCGCCGAGGGCACATCTCGTCCTCAGGGTTGCTTCACCGTGTAACTTCATCGAACGTTCTCCCGTCGAAAAGCGGCCCTGCGGAACTCGCTGCTTCGCAGCTCAGACAGTCCTCGGGCTTTTCGCTTTTCTCGGTCGATC
>JAQYBF010000043.1 GCA_029338875.1 Lachnospiraceae bacterium | reverse complement strand
CAGGCGGGATTCTCTCATGTCGAAACCGATCTGAATTTCTATCAGAGAATTTTCCGGGAAAAGGACGAATTCTACATGCCGGATCAGATGTTTATGATCGCGGCGGTAAAATAAATATTCCAATATGGAATATCAATAATCAGAATAAGAAGGCCTTGCCTGGGCTCAGTTCTTCAAAAATAGAATATCTTATGCTAAAATCCGAATGTTGGCATGCATTCGGATTTTTTATATAAAGATGAAATACATTGGAAAAAGACTTTTACAACTGATTCCCATTCTGATCGGGATCACCTTTCTCTCCTTTGCCATGATGCGGATAGCAGGATCCGATGCGGTGGAGGAAATGTACAATGTCAGGGAATCCGCCGTCTCCGAACAGGTCATTGAGGCAAAGCGGGCAGAGCTCGGCCTGGACCGTCCCTTTCTGGTCCAGTACGGAAGCTGGCTTATTGGGATCCTTCACGGAGACATGGGGAAAAGCTATATTTCCGGCAGGGATGTCTTTATGACCTTTCTTTCCAAGCTTCGGGCAACACTTCTTCTATCAGTCCTGTCGCTTGGGCTGACGGTCCTTATCTCCATTCCCCTGGGGATTCTTGCGGCAGTCCGTCAGGGCAGGCTGACAGATAAAGTTCTGCGGGGTCTGAGTTTCCTCGGAAATGCCATGCCCGGTTTCTTTACCGCCATGGTAGTCATGGAGATCTTCGGCCTGAAGCTTAACCTTTTACCAGTCATTTCCACCGGGGTCAATCTGAAAAGCGCCATTCTTCCGGCTCTGACCCTGGCCATTTCCATGTCCGCTAAATATCTCCGCCAGGTCCGGGCGGCCGTCCTTGAGGAACTGAATAAGGATTATATCAAAGGCCTGAAGTCCAGGGGCATCAGTGACCGGATCATTTTATGGAAAAATGTCATGCGGTCTGCTTCACTTACCATTATCACCCTGCTTGCTCTGTCCATCGGGAGCCTTCTGGGCGGCACGGCCATCATCGAATCCATCTTTATGTGGGACGGTGTCGGAAAGCTTGCCATCGATGCCATCAATATGCGGGATTACCCGATAATTCTCGCTTATGTCATGTGGATGGCTATAATCTTCGTTGTGGTAAATCTTGTCACGGATATTATTTATCATTTCATGGATCCCCGGATCCGGCTGGGAGAGGGGGAAGACAGCTGATGACAAAGAAAAGCAAAAAGTCTGCAGTCAAAACCCGCCTAATCGTCTTTGGCTGCCTGACGATCCTTCTGATCCTGCTTGCGATTTTCGGACAGTTTTTCCTGCCCTATGATCCCTATAAGCAGAACCTGTCCAATACCAAGGCCATGCCGAGTCCGGCCCACATTCTTGGAACGGACCGCTTCGGCCGGGATATGTTCTCAAGAGTCATACTCGGGGCGCGGACCAGTATCCTTTCAACCCTGCTTCTGGTTCTGATCATTATGACGGTCGGAACCGCAATCGGACTCCTTGCAGCCTGGTACGGAAAGTGGGTTGACAGTCTTCTCATGCGGATCTCCGATCTCTTTCTGGCCTTCCCCGGGCTTGTCTTTGCACTGGCCCTTGCAGCCGTGTTAGGCGGCGGTATCATGAATGCCGTCATCGCCCTGTCTTTTACAGGCTGGCCCAAATACGCCCGCCTGGCCAGAAGCGGAGCTCTCGCTCAGAAAAAGGCCCTCTATCTGGATGCCGCCCGTCTGTCCGGCGATTCGACCGGGAAAATGATTTTCCGGCACATCCTTCCCAATATCGTCGGACCAATCATAGTAACGGCCATTCTCGATATCGGAACCATGCTGATGGAGATCGCCGGTCTGTCTTTCCTGGGACTCGGTGCCAGGCCGCCGATTCTGGAATGGGGATCCATGATGAGTGAAAGCAGAAATCTTCTGATCACAGCCCCCTGGGTGACCCTTTCCCCGGGACTTGCCATTGTGATCACGGTCGCTGTCTTCAATCTCTTCGGGGATGCTTTGAGAGACCGGCTGGATCCGTCCGGCCGCTGAAGACCATTAGAAGAGCTCAGTCAGAAGGATTCCCTGAAGGAATAGGAAGAGAAAATTCAGCCGGGAAAGTATTCGGAAAATGCCGCCACGAAGGAAGGGAATATGTCAGATATTCTTGCAGTAAATGATCTTACAGTTTCATACGCAGGAGATGAGTCCGTTTCCGGCCTGTCCTTTTCCCTGAAAGAGGGTGAAATTCTCTGCATCGTCGGGGAGAGCGGTTCCGGCAAGTCCACGATTCTGAAGGCTGTGGCCGGGCTTTTAAGCTCGGACGGCGAGATCCGGGGCGGACAGATCCTGTTTGGAAATGCAGACCTTACTTCCATTTCCGACAGTGATTTAAGGAAGCTCCTGGGAAGTGAAATCGGCATGGTTTTCCAGAATGCCGGGGCTTCCTTTCATCCCATGCGGACCATCCGCGATCAGCTCTATGAAATCCAGAGGACGGCCGGAAAGATGGACCGGTCTGTGTTTGAAAAGAAGGCGGAAGGCCTTCTGGAGAGCTTTGGTTTGGCCAATCCGAAACGGATTCTTGATTCCTATCCCTTCGAGCTGTCCGGCGGCATGCAGCAGAGAGTCGGCATCGCCGCGGCCATGCTCCTGTCTCCACGGCTTCTTCTGGCGGATGAGCCGACCTCGGCCGTGGATGTGATGATCCAGAGACGGGTTGTCGAGGAACTGCTTCTGGCCAGGAAGGATTACGGAGCGGCCATTCTGATGGTGACCCACCAGATGGGAGTGGTCCGCAGGATGGCGAATCAGGTTCTGGTTCTGAAGGATGGCAGGGCTGTCGAATACGGTCCGGTCGATCAGGTTCTAAGAACTCCGAAAGCAGATTATACGAAGAAGCTTCTGGCGGCAGAACCGAGGCTGAGGAGAGCTTAGAAGAAAACGGATTTCGTCCCGTCCTTCGGGTGGAGAAGGAGGAGCCGTCTGTTGAAAACAGAAACTCAGTTTGGAGAAAGATGTGGAAAAAGGAACAATCAAAACTTCTGAAAGAGAAGACCTGCTTCGTGCCGAACATTTGAAGAAGGTCTTTGTTTCGAAAAAGCGCGGCAATTTTACAGCGGTTAACAATATCAGTTTTTCCATCTCCCGGGGACAGGCTTTTTCGATTGTCGGGGAGAGCGGAAGCGGGAAGACAACCCTGGTCCGCATGCTGACAAGGCTCGCTGATCCGACGGAAGGCAGGATTTTTTTGGACGGATGCGACATCACAGACCTGTCCGGCAGAGACCTGAAGCCGGTTCATCGGAAGATGCAGATGGTGTTTCAGGACCCTCAGGGAAGCTTTGACCCCAGACAGACCCTCGGGGCCGGGATCGAAGAGGTCATCCGGAATTTCGGCTTTCCGGAAGGTTATGAAGGAGACCGAAGCCGGAAGGCTTTGAAGGTCTATGCAAGAGAACGCTGCATCGGACTTCTGCAGAGGCTTGGCCTTTCCGGGGACTTCCGGGACCGCTATCCACACGAGGTGAGCGGAGGCCAGTGTCAGAGGGCTGCCATAGCCAGAGCCCTGGCGGCTGAGCCTGAGCTCCTGATTCTGGATGAAGCAACCTCAGCACTCGATGTCACCGTCCAGAAAGATGTCATGGACCTGGTGACAGAACTTCAGAAAGAGACCGGCATTGCAATTCTTATGATCACCCATGACATTGCACTGGCCAGCCGGTACAGTGATAGACTCCTTGTCATGTACCATGGAAAAATCGTCGAGGAAGGCCAAACCGAAGATGTAATCAGAAGTCCAAAGGATGCCTATACCAGACAGCTGATGGACAGCGTGTTCTGAGGAAAATGAACCGTGCAGAAGACGTAGAGCAGGAATGGTAAAAATCTCTGATTTGATGAATCAGAAAATAGAAGAGGAAGGGAGAGGAGAAAGCAGTGAACTGGAAAATGAGATGGCTGGCCGGGTTTCTGCTGCTGGCCTTGTTATGCACTTCCTTCTCCGCCTGCGGAAATTTACGCGGAAGTGCCGAAAGCAATGCGGGCAGCAGCTCCTCAGAAAAATCGCTTGTCATCGGAGACACCTCCTTCAACACCTCCAATGAGGAGCCGGATGTGAACCCCCACAATGCCTATTCCGGCTGGGCCTGCATCCGCTACGGCATCGGAGAGACTCTGGTACGCTATTCGGACGATATGGAGGTCGAGCCCTGGCTGGCAGTGTCCTGGGAAAATGCAGACCAGACCACCTGGAGGATCACCCTCCGTGACAATGTCACCTTTTCAAGCGGACGGAAGATGGATGCAGAGGCAGTAAAGGAATGTCTGGAGCATCTGATTTCTGTTCATGACCGGGCTCCATCTGATTTAAAGATCGCTTCCATGGATGCAGAGGGGCAGATTCTGACCATACATACATCAGAGCCCAATCCTTCGCTTATGAACTATCTGGGAGATCCCTATGCCTGTATTATCGATGTGAAGGCGGGTTTTGCCAATGGCATTGTGGCCGGTACCGGCCCCTTTATCGTAAGCAGCCTGAAGCCGGATGAGTCCCTGACTTTGAAAAAGAATAAAAAATACTGGGATGGAGAGCCAAAGCTGGATCAGATTACGGTTCGAACCATTACCGACGGAAATACCCTGGCCAGCGCCCTCCGGTCGGGAGAAGTTCAGGCGGCCTACGGAATCGCCTATGAGTCCTATCCCCTCTTTCAGAATGATGATTTTAACCTGGAACAGATTTCAACCTCCCGCTGCTTCTTTGCCAAGATGAACTTTGACCCGTCTTCCGTCTGCTCCGATCCTGCCGTTCGTAAGGCCATTGCCCTGGGAATCAATAAAGAGGGCTTTGTCAAGAGTCTTCTGGATGGAAACGGGACTGTGGCAGATGGCGTATTTCCGTCCGGTATGGCTTTCGGCGGAGATAGGGTGCAGGCCAGGGACTATGATCTGAAGGAAGCAGCCAGGGTCCTTAAGGATGCCGGCTGGGTGGATACCGATGGTGACGGAATCCGTGAGAAGAACGGACAGAAGCTTGTGATCAAGTGGCTGACTTATCCGAGCCGTCAGGAGCTCCCGATCCTTGCTGAGTCTGCTCAGGCTACTCTGTCTGAGATCGGTATGGATGTCGAGATTAATTCGACAGCGGATCAGAATGAGGTAGTCAAGGATCCTTCCAAATGGGATGTCTATGCCATGGCAAATGTAAACTGTCCGACAGGCGATCCTCAGTACTGGTTTACAGTCTTTGCACGGACTGGTGCAGCCAAGAACCAGGGTCAGTATTCCAATCCGGATCTGGATGCCCTGATCGACCGGATGTCGGTTACCTTTGATACGGATGAGCGGAATGCCCTGGCCCTGAAGATGCAGCAGGAAGTCCTGGATGACGATGCCTTTGTCTTCTGCGCCTTTCTTAAGATGAGTATGATTTCTCAGGCTAAGGTTAAGAACTATACGCCGCACGCCTGTGACTATTACCAGGTAACCAAGGACCTGGATATCACCCGGTAGTCCGCGGGCCGCCAGCTTTCCCTCGCTCCGAGGGCACATCTCGTCCTCAGGGTTGCTTCACCGTGTTACTTCATCGAACGCTCTCCCGTCGAAAAGCGGCCCTGCGGAACTCGCTGCTTCGCAGCTCAGACAGTCCTCGGGCTTTTCGCTTTTCTCGGTCGATCGTCCGGAAGTTACATCGGCTTGCAAATTCGTCCGAGATGTGCCTTCGGCGGCCGAAAGGGTGGCCAGGGCCGCCCCCCGGCTTTTATATTATATGGAAAAGTGGCATAATGACTCCGGATTGAAATACGAAGGAGCTTATTATGAACGAAGATATAAAAACAAGAAGGAAGCGCCTGCTTGTAATCTGCATCCTTGTGATGCTTTTTACAGCCGGCCTTGCGATCAATGAAGCGGATTTTTGGGGAAAGGATGACACTTCAGTGATTCAGTATCTGGAGGTCTACAGTGCTTTTCTTCCGCTTCTGATCTATATTGTGCCGTTCGGTCTGATCTTAAGATGGCTGGGCAGAAAATATGAAATGAAGGGCCAGGAACTTTTACTTTCTGTTTTCTGCGGAGCTTTTATCTCGTCTGCTTTTGCCGGACAGATCAATGGAGGTTTTGATGATCTGATGAAATCCCTCATGGGCCACTCCTATTCAGAGGACTGGCTGGGATCTGCGGAAGCCGGGGTGGTAGAGGAAGTTCTTAAACTTGCCACAACCGCCTTGCTTCTCTATGCTCTGAACCGGAAAACCCTGAAGGATTATCTGATGATCGGAATGAGTGTTGGACTGGGCTTTCAGATTGAGGAGGATCTGTCCTATATTACGGAGAGCGGATTTGAAAAGGTGAAGGATGCCTTTCCGACCGCTCTGGACCGGATTTCCTGCTGTTTCGGCTCCCACTGGGCCTATGCTGCAGTGACTGCGGTCGGTTTATATTTGATCGTAAGATCCACAAGTGAAAACCACAGAAGAAGAGGAATCTGTTGGATTCTTTTCGTGATGGCGGATCATTATCTCTACGATACGCCGATTTCGAACGGCCTTCTGTTCAACGCAATTCTGACAGCTGCCATTATCATGCCGGTGATTATTTTCTTCATGAGTCCAGAGGTACAGATGATAGAGGAAAAGGAGTAGATATGCTGGAAACCAAACAGCTGCAGTATTTTGCCGCGGCAGCGGAGAGCTCTTCCTTCAGTGAAGCGGCCAGGGCCCTCTATACGACTCAGTCCAATGTCAGTAAGACCATTGCGGCTCTGGAGAAGGAGCTGTCCTACAGTCTTTTTCTCCGGGAGGCGGGCGGAATCCGTCTGACCCCTAGGGGGAAGCAGCTCTATCTCCAGGTCCGGCCCATTCTCGAGAGCCTGGAACGGCTGGAACTCGAAACCATGGATTCGGACCGGGATGTCCTTCGGATCTCGACCAATCCGAGCTCCTGGTTCGCTCGGCATTTTTCGGAGTTCTACCGCAAGCATGAGGCCGAGAATATCCGATATAATATCCATACGGATTCGACTTTTCATATCGTACAGAGGATTCGGGATATGGAGGACGATATTGGTCTGGTCTATATT
>JAQYBF010000042.1 GCA_029338875.1 Lachnospiraceae bacterium | reverse complement strand
GAAGCAGGTGTTCCTGGGTGATTTCCTGGTTGCCGTAATCCATGGCAAGCTTCTGGGCATCCTGAATGGCCTCACCGGATTTCTTGGTAAAGCGGTCTATATTCATCTCTTCTCCACCTCCTTTGGGCTGGAATTATTATTTTTCATTTTATTCATCATAATCGAACTCTATTCAAAATCATATGACAGACATATGAATCTTACAAATGAAATCTATGCTGGCTATTGCCATTTCTATGAAAAGAACCGGATCGATTCCGGTTCCGGAAATTCTGGTCATATTATCATCCGGACGAATCCCGGTTTTGAAAATTATAGGTAAGAACAGCCCGGGTAGGAATTCCTGCCCGGGCTGTTCCTCTCGGAAGGTCAAAGAAGATTATCCTTCGATCATAATTGTCTTCTTGTTTTCAATCGGTTTCTTCTGCTCCGGATCCGGCAGAGTAATAAGAAGCATACCGTCTTCAAACTTAGCGTGAACATCATCTTCGGTGATGTTGTCGCCTACGTAGAAGGAACGCTCAACAGCGCCGGTGTAACGTTCCTTACGAACGATCTTGCCGTCCTTATCCTTCTCATCCTTGTTGTCGTTATGGGCAGCATGGATATTCAGATATCCGTTCTCAAGAGACAGCTGAACGTCGTCCTTCTTGAATCCCGGGAGCTCCATCTCGAGCTCATAGTTACCGTCCTTCTGCTTTACATCGGTCCTCATCAGACCATTGTTGTTTGTGAAAGCCGGTGATCTAAACCAGTTGTCATTAAAGAAATCATCCATCAGATCTTCACCAAAAATACTAGGCATGTACATCATAATTACTTACCTCCTTCAAACATCTAATGTATGTAAGAATTAAATTTGCCGCCTCGGGGAATTAGCTCTCAACATTTCCTGTGGAGCTTTCCTCTTCCCTTCGGACAACTATGTTATAGCACGATTATTAGCACTCGTCAAGTGTGAGTGCTAATATTTTTGAAAAATTTTTAAAATTTTTTCTGAATTGTTGATTTTAAGTCCTTTCCAAGCCATCTGTTTATAAAGCTAATACTTGCGTTTCTATGAAATAAACCCAATTCGACGTAAAAAAGGATCATTTCAGAGCTTTACCCTGAAATGATCCCTTCCAAGATCTGTCCTATCTGTCCGTTTTCATGATTTTGGACATCGATTATAAAGGAAATTTCGGATTCCGATGTTTGATTCCCATGATTCCCTAATCTGAAACATCGATTTTGAGGAAAATTTCAAATTCCGATGTTTGATTCCCCTGATTCCCTGATCTGAAACATCGATTTTAAGGAAAATTTCAAATTCCGATGTTTGATTCCCCTGATTCCCTGATCTGAAACATCGATTTTGATGAAAATCCCGAATCCCGTTCTGTTTTGGCTCCGGCTTTCTTCACATCTTCACACCCAAAGACAATGTAGTCCACAATTAAGCATCACCAGCTTTCTGAACTGTCTCAGATGACATAAAACCAGGTCTCATCCTGATCGAGGTCCGTCTTCTCTACCTCACCTCCGCCGCTCTTGCCCTTTTTATACTGAAGCTCCTGGTTCTTGATGGTAACTCTTGTTCCCGCAGGAATGGAGCTTGTGATGAAGGCGTTGGATCCGATGACCGAATTGGCTCCGATCACAGTCTCGCCTCCGAGAATGGATGCTCCGGAGTAGATCGTGACATTGTCTTCAATGGTCGGATGCCGCTTGTGGCCCCGAAGCTTCTGCCCGCCGCTTGTGGAGAGAGCTCCCAGGGTAACGCCCTGGTATACCTTTACATGCTCGCCGATCTTGGTGGTCGAGCCGACAACGATGCCGGTTCCGTGATCGATGAAGAAGTACTTGCCGATCGTTGCGCCCGGATGGATATCAATACCGGTCCGGGAGTGGGCGTACTCAGTCATCATTCGGGGAATCAGGGGCACATTGAGAAGGAAAAGCTCATGGGCAATCCGGTTGATGGTGATGGCCAGAAGGCCAGGATAGGAAAGGACGATCTCATCCTTGTTCAGTGCAGCCGGGTCTCCCTGCAGAGTTGCCTCCAAATCAGTATCCAGATATTCCCGGATCTTCGGGATCTGGCTCATGAATTTCATGGTGATCTCGGCGGCCTCTTTCTCTACCAGAGGCTGGCAGACATAGGCATCCGGATCCTCGCCCTCCTTCTGATAGCGGAGAACGATACTGATCTGCTTGTTCAGATTGTAGATGACGTCCTCGATCCAGACGGTCAGATTGGAGTCCAGATTGTAGGACTTGAAGACATTATCCCTGTAATAGCCCGGATAGAGAATGCGTAAAAGCTTCTTTATGATCTCACGGACAGCCCGCTGATCCGGCTGGCTGTAGACCGTCATTTTATCGATGTCGCGGCCCTTCTGATAATCATTCAGAATGGTCGACACCAGCTCATGCACCTTCTCCTGACTCTGAGCCGCATTCATGACTGAATTCTTGATCATGGTTTATCTTTCTCCTTTCCCGGAGTCTAACGCATGCCTGTAGGAAAGTCCTGTCCGGGAGCGTGTTGGATATGGTCATGCCCCTTACTGCGTCTGCGATGCCGACAGTCTCTTGGACCGGTTGGCTGCCCGTCTGCCCAGACTGGAATCCGGGAAGAGCTCGTTCACACGGTTGTAGGCGTTGATGGCCTCCTGGGTATTCTGGTTTTTCTCATAGGCCTGGCCCAGACGATAGAGGGCATCTCCGTCCTTGTACTTCTCATCGGTTGAAGTAACCGTTGTAAACTGGGTGATAGCCGTTGCATAGTCCTTCTTGTTATAGGCCTCGACGCCGGCATTATAGGCGTCCTCCAGAGTCTTGGCATTGACTGCGGCATTGACCGAATCATAGAGAGCCTGGCCCTGAGACTGAAGCAGATCCCGGTTGACCGATGAGAGGAGCTGGCCTGCCGTTGTCATGTCATTGGCAGTGACGGCATTGCTGGCCTGAATCAGCTGCTCATAGGAGGTCACGACATCGCTCTTTCCGGTGTATTTCTCAAGCTCTGCTTTTAGATCCGAAACCTGCTTCTGGAGCTGGCTGATCGAGGTGCTGGACTTGGAGGCCTGCTCATTGGCAGTCACCACCGTCTTCGACGCGTCACTCTTGACCTGCTGGCGGATGGACGGAACGACAAGGAAGGCGCAGACCAGGAGGCCGACGACAAAGCCGACCGCGATATTAATGAGAGCGCCCCAGCGGCTGTCGGCAAGATTTCCGAAGAATGCCGGCAGACGGTGACCGCCCTCGGCCCGCTCTGCCTTTTTTCTCTTATTTCTCCGCTTCTCTCCGGCAGCGGACAGTTCCCGGCTGATCTCATTCCGATAGGCCTGGATTCTCGGGTTCTTACTGTCTCTCTTCTCTGCTTCCTTCAAAACAGCCTCGGCTTCCTCGAAGGATTCGTTATGAATGAGGATCAGAGCCAGAAGAAGATGGGCATCCAATATCTCCGGATTGTCCGTGATCACCCGGCGGAGCTGGAGTCTGGCCAGATCCAGAGCTCCCTCCTGACAGTATTTCAGGGCCTGGTTATATTTCATAATACCGGAATTCAGCCGGCTGATTTCGCCCCGGCTCTGAATTTCCCGGAGATAATCATCCGCCAGATTGTTATCCTTCTGGAGATTTTTCGAGATCACCCACTCGGAGATGGCCTCAACGGCATCTCCCTTGGCATAGAGACAGAGGCCCAGAAGGTTCCGGGCTTCGGTTTCATACTTATTATAGAGAAGGGCCTCGCGGAGACTCTTGATTGCTCCGGTCAGATCATGAGCATTGGCCTTCTCCAGTCCGTCATTGTAGTAATATGCGGCGATTGCCAGAATCTCCCGGTAGACGGAGAGATCCGCCCCGCAGCGGGGGCAGCGAATCTCTGTGCCGGAAAGCTCCTGGCCGCAGTAATAACATGTATCTGCCATCAGCTTTTATCCCTCTTTGAAAGATCACTGTTCACGCTCTTTTCCCGGCGTTCCTTCAGGATATCGATAAGATCTGTAAGTTCTGTCTTATGAATGGCATCCTCTGCAGCGGATACCTCTGTTTTCGGTTTATATTTCTTCAACTCCTGATCGAAGTCAATCATCCGCTTTTCCTCCTTTTATAATCAAGGGTTTCCGGTCACCCGGACCTTCCGGTTCCATCAGAGCTTATAGGAAGAGCCTTTCATCAGCCCTTCAGCTCCGAGAGTCTCTTCTGGACATCCGAAAGCATCTTCTCGTATTTTGCCAGCTTATCCTTCTCTTCCTGAACCTTGGCTTCCGGAGCCTTGGACAGGAACTTCTCGTTACTTAGCATTCCGTGGGATCGCTTGAGCTCACCCTGCAGGCGCTTCTCCTCCTTCTCGAGTCTGGCCCTTTCCTTCTCGAAATCAACCAGATCCGACAGAGGCATGAAGGCAGCCGCATCGGGGATCACAACGGAAACCGCATCCTCGGCGATGCCCTTCTGATCCGCCTGTACATGAATGGAGCTTGCCATAGCCAGGGTCTGGTAGGTCGGGATCAGGCTCTCGAAGACGGCTCTGACCTTCTCGTTTTCGGAAACAATGTATACCTCGGCCTTACGGCTGGGCGGTACATTCATTTCGGTTCTCACATTTCGAAGGCCCTTGATCAGATCCATAACACGCTTCATGGCATCCTCGGCCTCTTCGTCTTTACGCTCCGGTCTATATTTAGGCCAGGAAGAAATCATGATCGACTCTTCCTCGGGATGGAGGGTGCAGAAGATCTCTTCCGTGATGAAGGGCATGTAGGGGTGAAGGAGTTTTAAGGCATCGGTCAGAACCGAAGACAGGGTCCAGAGGGCTGCATTTCTCGATGCGGCAGCCTTTTTCTTCTCGTCATCGGACAGGCCCTCTTCTGCGGCCTTTGCCTCGGTCATCCAGATTCTCGGCTTTACGAATTCGATGTACCAGTCGCAGAACTCATCCCAGATGAAGTCATAGACCTTCTGTACGGCGATGCCGAGCTCGAACTTGTCCATGTTCTCGGTTACTTCGCGGGTGACCTCGTTGACACGGGAGAGGATCCACTTGTCGCTGGTCTCGAAATCAGCTGCAGCCGGCTCATGGATGCCGCCCTCTGCCTTGTCCAGGTTCATGAGGATAAAGCGGGAGGCATTCCAGACCTTATTGGCGAAGTTTCTGGAATTCTCAACACGCTCCCAGTAGAAACGCATGTCGTTTCCGGGGGCGTTTCCGGTAATCAGAGTCAGACGGAGAGCATCTGCTCCGTACTTATCGATGACTTCCAGAGGATCGATGCCGTTGCCCAGGGACTTACTCATCTTCCGTCCCTGATCATCGCGGACCAGACCGTGGAAGAGAACCGTATGGAAAGGTGCCTTGCCCATGTTCTCATAGCCGGAAAAGATCATCCGGATAACCCAGAAGAAGATAATGTCATAGCCGGTAACCAGGACGTCATTGGGATAAAAGTAGTCCAGCTCCGGGGTATGGTCCGGCCAGCCCAGGGTTGAGAAAGGCCAGAGGGCAGAGGAAAACCAGGTGTCCAGGGTATCGGGATCCTGATGGAAGTGGGTTCCGCCGCACTTGGGGCAGACCTTAGGCATATCCTCTGCAACGACAGTTTCTCCGCAGTCATCACAGTAGTAGGCCGGAATCCTATGGCCCCACCAGAGCTGACGGGAGATACACCAGTCACGGATATTGTCAGTCCAGTTGAAGTAGGTCTTCTCCATCCGCTTGGGAAGGAGCTTGATCTCTCCGTTCTTGACACCCTCAATGGCCGGTTTTATAAGCTCGGACATGTTGACGAACCACTGATCCTTGACCATAGGCTCTACGGTTGTGCCGCAGCGGTCATGGGTACCGACGTTATGGGTCAGATCCTCGATGGAAACCAGAAGTCCCATGTCATCCAAATCCTTGACAATGGCCTTCCGGGCCTCATAACGGTCCATGCCCTGATATTTGCCGCCGTTTTCATTGATGGTGGCATCATCATTCAGAATGTTGATGATCGGAAGATCATGACGCTTGCCGACCTCAAAGTCGTTGGGGTCATGAGCCGGGGTGATCTTTACGACACCGGTTCCCTCTTCCATATCGGCATGCTCATCGCCGACGATGGGGATGGGACGGTTCATAATAGGAAGCATGACCTTCTTTCCGATCAGATCCTTGTAACGGGGATCCTCCGGGTTTACAGCCAGAGCGGTATCGCCCAGCATGGTCTCGGGACGGGTGGTCGCAAATTCCAGGAAACGGGTCGTGGAGACACTGCCGTCATCCTCGATCAGAGGATACTTGATATGCCAGAAATGGCTGGCCTGCTCCTTGTACTCAACCTCGGCATCGGAAATGGAAGTCTTGCAGACCGGGCACCAGTTGACGATCCGGTGGCCCTTGTAGATCCATCCCTTTTTATACATATTGATGAAGACCTGCTTTACGGCCTTGGAACAGCCCTCATCCATGGTAAAACGCTCTCTCTGCCAGTCAGCGGAGGAGCCCATCTTCTTCAGCTGCTTAATGATCCGTCCGCCGTATTCCTTCCGCCAGTCCCAGCACTTCTCCAGGAAACCTTCCCGGCCCAGGTCGTGCTTGTCGATGCCCTGTTCCTTCAGAGCCTTGGTAACCTTGACCTCAGTGGCAATGGAAGCGTGGTCGGTACCCGGCTGCCAGAGGACGTTGTAGCCTTCCATCCTCTTGTAACGAGCCAGGATATCCTGCATGGTATTGTCCAGAGCGTGGCCCATATGCAGCTGACCGGTGATATTGGGAGGCGGCATCATGATGGTGAAGGGTTTCTTCTTCGGATCGACCTCAGCGTGGAAATAGCCGTTATTTTCCCACTTCTGATAGAGGCGATCTTCGATCTGTTTGGGATCGTAGGTTTTCTCTAATTCCTTTGACATGGTTGACTCCTTACTTGTAATTGTCTCACAGGCGGTTGGCTTTCAAAAAATAAAAATACCCTGTGCCTAACCGACCGCACGGGTCTGAAGACACAGGGCGAATATTTTCAACGTACTCGCGGTACCACCTGTTTAAATACTCATCTTATTCCTTACGGGAACGACTCGGGAACCCTTAATCCGATTTATATCTCGTAAAAATAAACCGTTTTCTCGGGATTCCGGCTCCGAAGCTACCTTCCTTCCGCCCGTAAACAGACACCTCTCAGCCAGTGGATGTCCTCTCTCATGAAACGAAACGGAGCTACTCCTCTTCTTCACCGCCTTTAGATTTGTATTTTAGGCGGTTCGGAGAGCTTTGTCAATGGATGCTTATAAGCCTCTGGCTTCTTCTCTGGCCTTGATGCTCTTTCGGATTTTCCGAAGCTCGCTTCTCTTGATCTTCTGTCCGTTCACAGTCCGGCCTCCATGGGCAGCCCTGCAGGCATCCGTGCAGGAGCCTCCGCAAGCCTCCCCGCAGGAAGGAATGCCGTTTCTCTTGTCCTGAATGATTTTGTTCAGAGCAAGAATAAAGAGTACAGCGATAATTACGATGATGATAATATTTGCTAACATATGAGAACCTCCTTGCAGAAGCTGATTCTTGGCTTTCTTTGCTTTCATACTGTTCTTAGCTGTTCCTAATCTTACTTAGTTTTCTCAGCTGTTCTTAAGCTTTCTTAGTTTTCTCAGCTGTTCCTAGAATGAGCTTTTTAAACCTTCTATTTTCGATTTTCTTTTCGATGAAATATCTGGATCCACTGTATTTCAATGGTATACCAGCTGTCTTTTCTTCTTGATATGTTAGCATCAACTAACTATAATTGCAAGCGCTTTACTTTTTCGTTGACTTCTCTTCCAGATTTTCCCGGATTTACCAAGGGTACGGTCTTAATACATCGATTTTGAAGAAAATCTCAAATCCCGATGTTTGTTTAAACGATCATATGGATTTGAAACATCGATTTTTGAAAAATCTTCAATCCCGATGTTTGATTGACCGATTTTCTGGATTTGGAACATCGATTTTAAAGGAAAGCTCCAATTCCGATGTTTGATTACCTGATTCCCCCGATTTTCAACATCGATTTTGAAGGAAATCTCCAATTCCGATGTTTGATTACCTGATTTACCAAATTTTAAACATCGATTTTGAAGGGAATCTGGAATCCCGATGTTTGATTACTGTCTCGTACCTCGGGATAGATGTTTTTCTTGATTTCCGAGGTATGTTCTGGTATGGGAAGCTTTCGAATGCAGAAAGTGCCTCCGGGATTTCCCGAAGGCACAATAGCACATATTCTTAAGATTACATCAGCCTATCAGATCAGAGATTCTTCCATCATTTGACCGGCATCTCACAAATCACATTGACAGCCCTGCAATCACTTCACTGTCATCTCACGAATAACATTGGTGGTTCCGCTGACACCCAGAGGTACGCCGGCAGTCACAATGACGATGTCTCCGGCCTGAACCAGGCGCTCTTCCTTGGCACGGCGGACAGCGACATTAAAGAGCTCGTTCTCATCATCCTGCTTGTCGATCAGAACCGGAGTCACACCCCAGTTCATATTGAGCTGACGCCAGGTCTGCTCGTCAGTACATCCTGCAATGATGGGGCTCAGAGGACGATACTTGGCAACCATTCTTGCGGTACGTCCACTCATGGTGACAGTCAGGATGGCTGCAGCATTCAGATCTCCGGCCATGAGGCATGCGGAATGGGAAACTGCATCAGTTACCGTCTGATGCTCGCTTCTCTCATAGCGGTGCTGACGGTTGAGATAGTTGATGTCCTGCTCGGTCCGTCTTGCAATCCGGTCCATAGCCCGGACGGCTTCAACAGGGTAATCACCCATGGCAGACTCGCCGGAAAGCATGATAGCAGAGGTTCCGTCGTAAACCGCATTTGCGACATCGGTAACCTCGGCTCTTGTGGGCCGCGGGTGATGGATCATGGAATCCAGCATCTGGGTAGCCGTGATAACGACCTTGCCCTTCATATAGGTCTTCTTGATGATCATCTTCTGCAGAGAAGGAACCTCTTCCATGGGGATCTCGACACCCATATCACCACGGGCAACCATGATGCCATCGGCCGCATCGATGATGGAGTCGATATTGTTGATACCCTGATTGTTCTCGATCTTTGCGATGATCTTGATGTTCTGTCCGCCATGCTCGATCAGGACCTGACGGATATCGTTGATATCATTGGCGGTTCTGGTGAAGGAAGCAGAGATGAAATCAAAACCCTGCTCACAGCCGAAGACCAGATCAGACCGATCCTTGGGAGAAATATAGGGCATGCTCAGGTCTACATTGGGAACATTGACACCCTTCTTATCAGAAATATGGCCGCCGTTCAATACGGTACAGTTGATGTCGTCGCCGACAACGCTGTCAACGACAAGCTCGATCAGACCGTCATCGATCAGGATATGATCATCCGCCTTGACGTCACGCGGAAGATCCTTATAGGAAACAGAAACGATCGAATCCGTACCCTCAACCTCACGGGCAGTCAGAGTGAATTCCTGGCCTTCCTTTAAGTCAACGGCTCCGTCCTTGAAGGTTCTGAGACGGATTTCCGGTCCCTTGGTATCCAGCATAGCTGCAACCGGCGCACCCAGACGCTCTCTGACTCTCTTCAGACGGTTCAGACGTCCTTCCTGCTCTTCATGATCGCCGTGGGAGAAATTGAAACGGGCGATATTCATGCCAGACTTGATCAGCTCCTCCATCTTCTCCTCGGAATCGGAGGCCGGGCCCAGTGTACAGATAATTTTTGTTTTACGACGGTAATTGTCTTTCATCTGCTGCTCCTTATCTTATGATAATTTTTTGAATATATAATTTTGTTATTGTCATGAATTCCCTGAATAGATCAGCCTTGTCACTGTCAGGAACCCTTCGAATATACAACCTTGTTGTCAGGAATGGTTTTCCCTTATTTTCCGATCATGGTTCCGTTCTGGCCGCCGAAGGCAGAGCCTTCCGGATCCAGCTTGGTAATCAGGACCTTACGGATGGCGGAATCGCCAATGAAATCAATGGCGGCTTCCATCTTGGGAAGCATGGTTCCCTCCTCAAACTGACCCTCTTCGATATAGCGCTTGAGATCAGATACGGAAATATAGTCCAGAGGCTTCTCATCCGGCTTGCCGAAATTCAGGCAGACCTTTCCGACGCCGGTCAGGATAACCAGAAGATCGGCATCGACCTCACGGGCCAGAAGTCCGGCAGCTGTATCCTTTTCGACGACAGCGGATGCACCCTTCAGCTGATTCTCCTGCTCCAGAACCGGGATTCCGCCGCCTCCGGCTGCGATGACGATCTGATCCGCATCCATAAGAGCGCGGATGGCATCGATTTCTACGATGGAAATAGGCTTGGGCGCTGCAACAATTCTCTGCCAGCCGGCCTTCGTTTCGACCACATGATTGCCCCGCTTGTCTTCCTCTTCGGCTTCCTCCTTGGACATGGTGCCTCCGATGACCTTGGACGGGCGGTAGAAGGCCTCATCATAAGGATCCACCGTAACCTGGGTCAGAACTGTTGCGACGGTCTTATAGATGCCGCGGGAGATTAACTCTGCCCTGATGGCATTCTGCAGATCATAGCCGATATAGCCCTGGCTCATGGCTGAGCAGACACTCATCGGGGTCCGTGTATAGGAAGGATCCTTGCGGTGAAGCTCCGTCATGGCGGCATGAATCATACCAACCTGAGGACCGTTGGAATGGGTAATCACCACCTCGTAATCCTGCTGGATATACTCAGCCACTGCCTTGGCCGTTCGTTTCGTTGCCTCCTTCTGCTCAGGAAGCGTGGTCCCCAGAGCATCGTGTCCGAGAGCGATTACTATTTTCTTCTTCATGTCCGCCTTCCTCCTTGCCAGCCGAAATGCAGGTCTTTTTCGAAAGTTTCTAATGTCAGTTTCCTGTCGTATACAGGTCTGAACAGAAAAACCCATAACCTTTATTATTGTAACACAGGGCTCCTGAAAGAGAAATAAAGGGCGTGTGAAAATTAAGTTTTTTCACACGCCCTGATCATCGGTTTTTATGTAAATTTTTCTAGCAGATCTATCGTTCCTTCAGATGCCTTCTGTTCCTTCAGTTATTACACGAAACCGATGGGAGTCTGTCCAATCTATTTTAATCAGTTACCGAAGAAGTTAAAGAATCCGCTTCCTCCGTTACTGTTGGATGAACCATTGCTGGAATTTCCACTGTTTCCGGAGCTTCCGCTGTTACCGGAGTTTTCGCTGCTGGAAGAGCTGTCAGACTTTCTCTGATAGGTAATCTCGATCTTGTCTCCGGCCTTCTTTTCAGAAAGAATGCTCTTCAGTTCCTGAGTAGTCGTTACAGACTTGTCGCCAACCTTTGTGATGATATCGCCGGCTTCCATGCCTGCCTTGTCAGCTGCGCCGTCCTTTATAACCTGGGAAACCAGGACGCCTTCCGGTACCTGATACTGGGAGGACTGATCGCTGGTAATATCCATGCAGTAGATCTGAAGATTCTTCTCACTGCCCAGAGTTACCGTTGCAGTCTTCTCTGAGTAGCCGTAGTTACTGCTGGAGCTGCTATTGCTGCTTTCAACACTCTCGCCCTTCATCAGCTTCTCGATGGTGGAAGAAGCAGAGCTGATCGGGATGGCATAGCCCATACCTTCAACGGAGGTATCGGAATACTTGGCAGATACGATGCCGACAACCTCGCCCTTCATATTGAGCATTGCGCCGCCGGAGTTACCGGGGTTAACGGCTGCATCGGTCTGAATCAGCTTGTTGGTAATGGTGTTTCCATTATCATCCTGGATACTTACCTCACGGTTCAGTGCACTGATGACACCGGTAGTAACCGACTGGCCATATCCTAAGGCATTACCGATAACAATCGTAGATTCACCTACAGTCAGGTCATCGGAAGAGCCGAGGGTGGCAACCTTGATATTCTTCAGAGTCGAAGATGGAATGTCACTTAACTTAACCTTGATGACTGCCAGATCAGAGTCTTCTGCAGTACCCTGAACCTCGCCGGATACGGCCTGATTATCATTGAAGGTAATGGTCAGGGACTCGGAATTGCTGACAACGTGATTGTTGGTCACAATGTAGAGATAATTATCATCTTCACTGATGATAATGCCGGATCCTGCTGACTCCTCCTGCTTCTGCTGGCTCATGCCGAAGAAGTTCTGATATTCCTGAACAGAAATATTGGTAACCTGCACGATGGAAGGCATTACATTCTGAACGATGTCCGATACATCCGTTACAGTTGTTGCAGAAGAAGTGGAGGTGGACTTTACTTTGCCGTTACTCGTTGTCAGAGTTGCGGCGGTTCCGCTGCCATGAACGGTGGCCTTCTGGGTAAGATAGGTCACTCCGCTGAAGGCTGCGGATGCAACGACACCGAAGACCAAGCCGAGGGCAATGGCTGTGCCGAACTTCCGTCCGGTCGGATGCTTGATCGGCTTCTTCGGCCGATTTCTTCTGGCTGCTCTCCGAGCCTTCCGGTTCATCTTCTTATGATTGTCTGCGGTCCGATACTGCTCAAAGGGAACACCGTTGGTTCCGTTGGCATAAGTACCGTCACCGGACTGACTGCCGGTCCCGTAAGACTGGTTGTAGGTCTGATTTCCGCTCTGGCCATTATTCTGATCATAGGTCTGATCATTGGACTGGCTGTAAGTCTGTCCTGCATTGGCCCAGCCATTGTCCTGACTGCTGGTCTGGTCAGATGTGAACGTGCTGTTTGTATGATCTGTATTGTTCTGGCTGGCGGAATTGCTGTCATCCGTCCAGGTCGTATTGTTGGCATTGCCGTTTCCGGTGCTTCCTGCATTCATGCTGGAGTCGCCGAAGCCGTCTCCGTAGCTTGCATTGGTTCCATTGGTCCCCTGATCCGATTCTTCATCAAACCCATGCTCAAATAAACTCATATTGGTCTTCCTTTCCAATCTATTACTTTGATCCCCGGAAATATTTTTGAGATCTCATTTTCAGATCTTATTAGATCTTTTTAGATTTTATTTTCAGATCTCTTTAATCTTTATTGAGATCTCATTCCTGGGCTTCTCTCAACTTCTGAAAATGAGTATAGTTGACAGCTGTGTTCAAAATGTGAAGAACTTTTTGTTTTTCTGTGAAGGAATTTGTGTCTTTCTGTGAACCAATAAAAAACGCCCGCCGGGTCCGGAGCTTCAAGCCCCGGAATCCCCGGCGGGCGATAAAAGAGGTAACAGGTTTCTTACCGTGTGATCACATCAACCGGTACATTGAAGATCTTTGCAACCTTCAGGATAGTATCGATATGACGGCCGACAGCCGCTGCCATATGATGGGTCGGGCCGGCTTCACTCCAGCGATTGCAGAATTCGCGGGCTCCAATCGAAAACTTCATCCGCATATTGGTATCACCGAAAGTGAAGATGGGTCCGGGCTCGTTTTCGCCTTCAGCGACAACAAACTTGAAATGGCCGTCCTTGTCCTGGGTGATGCCCAGGAAGGTAATAGGGCCGACCGGAGGATAGAACTGGGTCAGATATCCGCCGCCGGTCTTTCCGTGGAAGACCGGAACAATCTTCATGGTCGGCTTCTTAGCCTGAGAAATGTCGGCATCGCCGGATCCGGAATGACCGATGATGCAGATGTCCTCATCGAAATCGATCGAATACATCTCGGACAGCTGGCCGGTACCGGAAATGGTCTTTAAGATGCTCATAGCCATGGCAACCTTGATATCGCCCTCAACGGCGCAGGCAGTTCCCTGCTTGATCAGCATGGAGAAGGCTGGAATCAGCATGGAATCGAGCTTTCCGGCAATGCCCTTGGCAAAGCCATCGTAATGAGAAGCGATCAGGGCAATCTTTTCATCCTTGACCCACTGCTCGAAAGCGACGACATATTTTGCCATATCCCAGACGGTCTCAACCGTAGCACCACCTTCTATATCGAAGGTATCCAGAATATCCTCCGCCTTGGCACGAATGGCCTTTTCATCCGAGATATTGTCGGCAATGGCCCACATTTTCTCCCAGTCGAACTGCTTGGTGTAGAGCCACATGCGGTTGTAGAGGTTGGTCTCATCGATATAGAGATCCATCATGCCGGGATAGGGGCGGCCGATCTGAGCCAGGTTGGTATCGCGGAAACGTCTCCGCACCTGGGCAGCCCGGCACCAGTCCTCAATTTCCTTCTGGGCCTGGTCATCTCCGCCTTCCACAACACCGGTGATGACGGCATGACGCTTGCCGGCACGCTCCAGGTCTGCAACCATCTCGCCGACGGCGCCGCAGGCATAAAGCTCGCCCAGCCAGGTCGGTGTATCGGTGTTGGCATAATCCGGAGCCTTCTTTTTCTGCAGATTAACGAGAACGACCGGAACGTCCAGATCGCGGACAGCCGGAAGCATATTATAGGAAGTCGCATAGGTCAGAAGCTGAAGAATGACCAGATCTACATCAGCCGCGCGGAACTTGTCGCCGGCTTCCATGGAAAGCTCCTTAGTCGTAACGATTCCGCCGTCGATCAGCTCTACGCTGTCCGGTATACGTTTCTTAAAATCCTCATACTGCTGCTTGAATTCCGGCACCAGGGAAGGAAACTGCGGTAAATAAGCGCCGAGTGCGATCGCAAAGACGCCGACACGGGCCTTGGTCTGAACTAAATCGGTCATAGCTTGAATCTCCTCATGTTTGTCTGGCCGGCTTTCCTGATCCTGAGCTTTCCTGCGGTCTTTCTTTCCATATGGTCTTCATAACTTTCCTATGGTCTTTTTACCCATAGGGTCTTTAAGAAATATAGACCGCTCCGAGAAAAGGTTCTCCGCCGGCATACTGCCTCAGCTGAAGGGCTGTCTGCCGGTCAGCTTTCTTAATTACAGACATAGTATAAGGCAGGGCACAGCATTGAAGCCATGTCCTGCCTTGTCAAAAGACTGTCCTGGTTTTACTGAAATTTAAATTGTAATACTCTTGTCATTCTTGTGCTCGATACGGAACCTTCCCGGTGTCATCTGGTAGCGCCTCTTGAATTCCCGGAAGAAGTAGCTGATATTCTCATATCCGACCCGGTAGATGATCTCTTCAATGGAGAGATCGGTTTCCATAAGAAGCATGACCGCCCGGTGGAAGCGCTTCTGTACCAGGATCTGCTGAAAAGTATAGCCCGTGCTTTCCTTGATCAGACGACTGGCGAAGGAAACCGAGACATGGAAGTCGTCAGCCACCTTGGTCAGGTTGGCGGTCTGATAATTGTTGTCGATGAAATGCAGGGCGGACTGAACCAGAAGCTCCTTGTAATCCTGTGAGGAATGGGTCTGCAGACTTTCGATATGATGGGTCAGAGCCAGGAAAATCAGACCCATTGTATACTGATAGAAAATCTGGTTATCCTGACCTTCCCTATTCTGCCTGTCTTTATTCCCACCCTGATTCTGGCTATTCTGACTGTCCTTATTCCTGCCCTTGTCCTGGCTATTCTGACTGTTCTTATTCTCACCCTGATTCCCGTCATCCTTCTGCCCGTCCAGCAGCATGCCGACCAGGTTTTCCATCAGATTGTCAATTTCCCAGAAATCTCCCAGGCGGAACCAGAGGTACTGGGCCAGGGAATTTTTCTCCCGGAAAAGCGAGGCCAGAAAATCCACGATCACATTGGCTTTATGACTGGTCTGCAGCATATCCAGAGGGATGTCGAAAAATTCCGGCAGGACGATGAAATTGATGCCGATATCATTCTTCCCTGCCTTCTTCACCGCATGGCGGACCGACTGGTTCATCATGAGAAGGTCGCCCGCCTGCATGCAGATCTCCTGCCCGTCGATCACATGGGTGATGGTCCCGCTGCAGACATACATGAATTCCACATAATTGTGGGCATGCTCGGGGAAGTCCACAAAACGGCTGTGATGGCGGACCGTGATCAGCCGCCCCTCGTTCAGGAACTTATGTGCATCGATCTC
>JAQYBF010000041.1 GCA_029338875.1 Lachnospiraceae bacterium | reverse complement strand
AGAGCATCTGCCTTACAAGCAGAGGGTCATAGGTTCGAGCCCTATAGGTCCCATTTATTCAATAAGCCGATGTGGCTCAATTGGCAGAGCAGCTGATTTGTAATCAGCAGGTTATCGGTTCGAGTCCGATCATCGGCTTCACATGACATGGGTGGTTTCCCGAGCGGCCAAAGGGGACAGACTGTAAATCTGCTGCTTTATGCTTCGGTGGTTCGAATCCACCACCACCCATTCGATAACGTTTTCTTTATCGTTAATTTCATAATGACGCGGGGTGGAGCAGTCTGGAAGCTCGTCGGGCTCATAACCCGAAGGTCACAGGTTCAAATCCTGTCCCCGCTACTGATCTGAATCATTCAGATCAAAATGCCCAGATAGCTCAGTCGGTAGAGCAGCGGACTGAAAATCCGCGTGTCGCTGGTTCGATTCCGGCTCTGGGCATTTCTTTTTTTTTACCTTATTTTCCTTGACAAATCGCCTTTTTTGTACATTGATATGCCTCATCGCTTCATTTATTATAAAGTGGTTAATAAAGAAGAAAACATTCGTTTTTTAGGAGGAATATAATGGCAATCAAAGATCTCTCCCATGCAGCAGAGCGTCAGGCTTTTTCTGTTGCAATTGATGGATTTCTGAAGCATCTGAATAAAAAGGATGAATCCGGACGTACCGAGACTTATCTGAAGCTGGTTGATCTGGCCGGTAAGTTCTGGGGCAAGGGTGCCAATAAGGAAAAAATGGAAGCGGTTAAGAAGTATATTTCCAATCCGGAAAACCGCTGGGTGAAGTTCATCAACCGTGTTATTGATGAGACCGATCCTCATTATGCAAAGACTATGCTTCTGAACCTCGGCTATGAAGCTTTCTTCCGCGGAACCAAGATGATCCGTGCAAACCGTGAGAAGTACGGCTGCAATATCCCCTGGCTGATCCTCTTCGATCCGACCGATGCCTGCAACATGCACTGTGTCGGCTGCTGGTCCGGTACCTACGGACGTAAGCACAACCTGACCTTCGAGGATATGGATAAGATCGTTACCGAAGGCAAGGAGCTTGGCGCATATCTTTACATGATGACCGGCGGTGAGCCTATGGTCCGTAAGAACGATATCTTCAAGCTTGCTGAAAAGCACAATGACTGCTTCTTCGGTCTCTATTCCAACTCTACCATGATCGATGAAGAAGTCTGCAAGAAGGTTCGTGATCTCGGAAACATCACCTTCATGCTTTCCATCGAGGGTACACCGGATACCAATGATGCCCGTCGTGGAAGCGGCCACTACAACAGTGTTATGAAAGCTATGGATCTTCTGAAGAAGTACGGAATTGTCTTCGGTACCTCCATCTGCTATACCAGTGCGAATATTGAAGCAGTAACCAACGAGAAGTTCATCCGTTTCATCGCTGACAAGGGTGCCCGTTTCGGCTTCTTCTTCCACTATATGCCGGTTGGAAACAACGCTGTTCCTTCTCTTATGCCGACTCCTCAGCAGCGTAAGGAAATCATCGAGCGGATCCGTTACTTCCGTTCCGACAAGTGTGATGTCGGATTCTTCCCTATGGACTTCCAGAACGATGGTGAATATGTCGGCGGATGTATCGCCGGAGGCCGGAACTACTTCCATATCAATGCAAATGGTGATGCAGAGCCTTGTGTATTCATTCACTTCTCCAACACCAATATTCATGACAACACCATCCTTGAGATGCTGCAGAGCCCGCTCTTCATGAAGTATCATGAAGGCCAGCCCTTCAACCGGAATCAGCTTCGTCCCTGCCCTATGCTTGAGAATCCGGATCTCCTTCGTGAGATGGTTGAGGAAACCGGCGCTCACGGCACCAATGCAGAATCTGAAGAGTCTGCTGACCAGCTCTGCTCCAAGTGCGATGATTACGCTAAGAACTGGGCTCCTGTTGCAGATGAGATCTGGGCCAGCCAGAAGCATACCCGTCCGGCTTATGAGAATTACACCAAGTTCCACAGAGATCATCCGGAGCTGGCTGCATTCGAGAAGCCGTCTGACGGTCAGGCTGCAGGAAACGAGCAGTAAGAATTCCTTTCCGATGAATCAATCGAAGGATGTCTCATAGGAAGACTTTGAATCTGTTAAAATAAAACCAGGTAATGGACTTGTATCTCTTGTCCATGCCTGGTTTTTTGATTCTAAGCGGATTGAGGGGAAATCGAATGCAGGAAATAAGAAAAGAGGAGCGGAAGAAACTGGAAGGGTTCCTGGCCGGGGATTCGGCGAAACTGGCCATTGTCTATGGGAGACCTGGTATGGGGATGAAGGATTTTTTGGATCCCTTGCGAAAGGATAGCGATTGTCTCTTCTTTCGGGCATATCCGACCAGTCAGGACATGGAACTGGCGCTTTTTGCCTCTTCGATTGGCATGGGATCCGAATCTCCTTTTGATCTAAGAGAAATCCTTGACTGGATAAGCGGTCAGGCCCAAAAGCAGGCTGCCGGTCAAAATCTTCTTCTCGTCATCGAATCCTTCAGCAACTTCCTTGCTGCATCCCAGGACAATGATGCCCTGGTCTGTCATTATCTCATCGATGTCTGGAAAGACCTGCCCATTAAGGTCCTGATCGAAGATGAGTCCCTTCTGTCCCTGCAGAAGACGATCTTGTCACGGCAAAGTTTTTGGGCAAAGATAGACCGGATCGAAATTTCTCTCTCTCCCCTAAGCTTCTGTGAAGCGTCATCCTTTTTCCGGGGACTTTCCTGGCCGGATGCACTCCTCCTCTATGGCATATGCGGCGGAATCCCGGAAGTCCTAAAAGAATGGATGTATGACATGCCATCGGATCTTCGGCCGATGGGGGAAGCGGACATAGGAAGTGACTTAGCCATGACGGATCCGTCTGTGCAGAAAAAAAACATGACCTCCCTAAGAACGAGTGACTGGATTTCTCTTGTGGAAAAATTCTTTGATCCCTACACACGAAAAGCGGCTCATCCCCAAGTCATCTTAAGGGAAGAACTCCGGGAGCCGGCCTTCTATAACCGTCTTCTGACAGCTATGGCATCCGGTAGAAAAAGGGTCGGCCAGCTTTCCCTTGAAACCGGAAAATCCAAGGATATTGTGGCGCCATATTTAAATACCCTGATTCGGCTGGGCCTGGTGGAGAAGGAACGGCCTTTGACCGAGAAGGGCAATCAGAGGAAGTCCAGATATTCCCTTGTCAATACCATGGATCTTTTCTACTACCGCTATCTGGTTCCCCATTATGACCTTCTGGTCAAGGGAGAATATCAAAAAATCTGGGAAGAAGTCTTCCTTTTGGATCGGTCTGCATTTGAAAAAACCGTATTCGAGAGAATTGCCGGTCAGTTTCTCTGCGATCCAAAAAACGGGCTGCCCTTTTTGGCTGATGAGATTGGCGGCTGGTGGGAATATGCCAGAATGAGATATGGATCCAAGAAAATGGGGGATTCAGAGATAAAAGAGAGCTTCGATCTGATTGGAAACGGAAGCTGGCAGGGCAAAAAGATGCAAGCCTTCTGCCGGATCTCTTTTGACGAAAAACCGGTGGATGTCAGAGAAATCAAAGGCCTGATTGCTCTTTCCAGAAGGCTGTCCAAAGATGGGAAAAAATTCTATCTGGTCTTCTCCCGGACCGGTTTTGAGGAGAATGCAAGAACTGCAGCCAGTGCTATACCGGAAATCATCCTTCTTACAGTTTCTGAGACCATGGAAAAATTGTTGAAATAAAAAGTTGCAGGAAAACTATTTACAAAAGCACAGCCATAGTGTACTATACAGATAGTGCACTAATACAGTAATAAAAACAGGAGGCAGTATGGAGTTTACAAATGATAAGCCGATCTATCTCCAGGTCATAGAGGATATTACCTCACGGATCGTATCGGGAGAAATCGCCGCAGGAGACAGACTTCCATCCTCCAGGGAGCTTGCTCTGACCTACAGGATTAATCCGAACACGGCATCCCGGGTTTACGCGGAACTGGAAAGAAGAGGCCTGGTCTATACGAAACGTGGCATAGGAACTTTCGTCAGTGACGGAAATCTGGAGAACTTAAAGCATGAGAAAGTGACAAAGGCAATTGAGGAATTTGTCGAGGCCATGAGAGGACTGGGACTGACCGGAGAAGAAATCGAAAGAGAGCTTTTGGCTTATCTGGAGAAAAGAAAGGATCTGAAATGAAAATACAGTGTGAGGGACTGACAAAAAAGTACTTTACCAAGACAGCTGTGGATCATGTGAATCTGGAACTGGACGGCGGACATATCTATGCCCTGCTCGGCCCCAACGGCTCCGGAAAGTCCACTCTGATGAAGCTGCTTTCCGGTCTGGTAAAAAGGACAGAAGGCGAAATCTTAATCGACGGACAGGAATTCAGCTGCAAGGCCAGGGAGGACATCTCCTATACTCCAACCGAGCCCTTCTTCTATAGCTATATGAGAATCTCCGACGTCGGATCCTTTTATGAAGACTTCTATCAGGACTTTGACAGGGAGAGATATGGTCAGCTGATCCGGAATATGGAGCTTGGCATGGAGATGAAGGTTCGTTCCCTTTCTTCCGGTATGCTGGCGAAAGTCAAGATCGCAGCAGCCATGGCGAGAAAGTCGAAACTGATTCTTTTAGATGAGCCCTTTAACGGAATCGATCTTCTGTCCAGAGATGCCTTGGCAAATGCCATCATTGGGGAAATGGACCAGACCTCTTCCCTTGTAATCTCCTCCCACATGGTGGAAGAACTGGAGAGTATTATCGACACGGCTATCTTCATGAAGGATGGGAAAATTGAGGAAATGTGCGATGTAGAAGCCCTTCGAATGAAGGAGAACAAGTCGGTGGCAGACAAGTATCGTGAGATTTACAGTGAGGTGTGAGATGGCAAGAATAATGAAATATGAACTTATCAAAAACAGATTCCGTTATCTGGTGATGATTGCTGTCATGCTTCTGGCAGAAGGAGCTTTTCTGATCGCAAACGCGAGAAACTATGAGGTGGCAGTCGGCATGCTTATTATTCTGGGACTCGCAGCCTGGGGTACCTTATTTATTATCATTCTGGAAGGAATTGCCATGTATAATCGGGACCTGAGAGAAAAATCCGGCTATATGGTCTTTATGACACCCCTGCCGGCCTGGCAGATTCTCCTTGGAAAAATTCTTGTAATTCTTGCAGTCGGAAGCGCTCTTTTCTTGTCCTACAGCCTTCTGGCCTACCTGGATCTTCATCTTCTGTCTCAGTCTCTGGCGAAGGCGAATGTGTCCATTACGGCAAATTTCGCCGCCAGCATCCTGGATTCCCTTTATGGAGCGAAAACGATTGTCCTTCTTCTCCGTGCACTGGCATATCTTCTATGCTTCGTCTCCTTCTTTGTCTGCCTGGCTTATCTGTCTTCGACAGTCAGCACTTCCCTTCTTCGCGGCAAGAAGGGCGAAAAGGCAATCAGTTTCTTCCTCTTTATCGGTCTGGTGATCCTGGTTTCTGTCATCTCCTCCAGGCTGATGGGAGATGCAGACTTTGCTTTCAGTATCAGTCAGGAAGGACTCGATATCCATATGAAAAACCAGATCGTAGGTGCCATCATCTATCTCGTCAGCGCAGGCGCCTCCTTCCTAGCTTCTGCCTATCTTTTGGACAAGAAGGTAGATATCTGAGAAATATATACCAGCGAGAAAAGCGGTTTTTCGCTGCAAGAGATACAATCGAAGAGAGCTTTGACAAAGAAACCAAAGGCCCGGATTCCAATCGGAATTCCTGGCCTTTGGTATGAAAAGAAAAATGGCCTGAAAGTCAAAAAAAGTACATTTCCCTTGCTTTGCCGAAAAAGAAGCTGAAAAAGAAGCCGAAAAATGTACTTGACATAAAAGTACTGTAATAGTACAACTAGTACAGATGGGGCAGAAGAAACGATCAAATCATAAGAAATCTTAAGATCCTCTTAAAGCTGGATTAAGAAGGATATTGTATAACAGAATAGCCAATGCGGGGGAAGAAGGAGAAATCAGATGGCTTACAACACCAATGTTTATTTTCTGTTTTTGATCATCATGGCGTTTTTATATATGCTGACGCCAAAAAAATACCGATATCTGACACTTCTGACCGGAAGTCTTATATTTGCCTGGTCCTTCAGTAAGATCCTGATCAGCTGGACTTTACTGGCAGGTGGAATTGCCTGGCTGGGCGGTCTTCTGATCGAGGGAGCCCTGGCAAGGGAAAAAGGCCTGAAGGGAGAAGAAAAGAAGAGGGCAAAAAGACGGACAAAGCTCATGATGCTGATCTCTGTTATTTCTCTGATTTTGATCCTGGCCGGTTTGAAATATACGAATTTTGTTGTGACAGAAGTCATGAAGGCTCTGGGAACAGAAAATCTCATTCTTTCCGCAAGACTGAAAAAGCTTGCGGGTCCCATTGGAATTTCCTTCTATACCCTCCAGGCCCTGAGTTATCTTTTGGATGTGTACTGGAAGAGGGAAAAGGCAGAGAAAGATCCCATGAAGGTGCTTCTCTTCCTCACCTTCTTCCCGACCCTGATGGAAGGGCCGATTGCCCGCTGGGGTGATGTGAAGGAGACCCTCTTTGAAGGAAATCCGATCACATTGGATTCCTCCTCCGATGGAGCTGTGCGGATTGGCCTTGGCCTCTTTAAGCGGATGATCATTTCGGACCGCCTGAATGTCATGGTTAACCACCTCTATGATCCGAAGCTTCACCTGGATGGGGCCATGATTCTTTTAACGGCTGTGATCACAACTGTGCAGCTCTATATGGAATTTTCGGGAACCATCGACATTGTCATTGGTTCAGCCAGGATCTTCGGCATTCGTCTGCCGGAAAATTTCAGACAGCCTTTCTTCGCACAGAGTGCAGCGGAATTCTGGCGCAGATGGCATATCTCTCTGGGTACTTGGTTTAAGAACTATATTTTCTATCCGGTTTCCACATCCGGACTGATGAAGAAGTGGGGACGCTTTGGAAGAAAGCATTGCGGTAAATATCTCACCAATCTGGTGACATCTGCAATTGCCCTTTTCCCGGTCTGGATGCTGAACGGTCTCTGGCATGGCCCCAAATGGCCCTACATTCTCTATGGAGTGTATTATTTTGTCATCCTCCTCTTAGAGGTTGCTTTAAAGCCGGTCGGGGAAGTCATTCATCGGGCCATGGGCCTGGCAGAGGATGGGAAAGCCCTTCGCTGTATTAGAACCCTTCGGACCTGGCTGATTATCGTATTCGGTGAGATGCTCTTTCGGGCGGACACGTTCGGACAGTTCTTATCCATGATGAGAGCTCTCTTCCATTTTCCGGGCAGGGGCCTTGCCTTTTCCATCAGCACCAGCTGGCTGGGATTGGAATTCGGGGATCTCTTGGTAGCCGGGATCGGATGTGTGCTGATCTTCTATCTGGATTACAGGATGGAAAAAAATCCTCAGTATCTCGAGAATCTGCAGAATCAGCCGAGGTACAAACGATGGAGCCTCTACTATGCGATGATTTTTTCCATTGTGATTTTTGGAGCTTATGGAGCCGGTTATTCTCCGGCGGATTTAATTTATGCAGGATTCTAAAAGCCAATGAGTTGCAGGCAGAGTCGATCCGGTCAGGATGGTAAAAAGCCGGTCGCGGCCGGCCGGTTGGACCTATGTCGGATGCAAGGGAGTGAAAAAATGGATGTATTGAATCAGAAAAGAAGACAAGCGGCTTTGTTCCTTTTGATTTTATTTCTGGCCCTTTTTCTCCCGGGCAGGATACTGACGCCGCAGATTATGAACCAGCTGGATCTGTCCAGTGGCAGAAACGGGGTGATTCCAAAGATTCTCTCGGAGCCTCGGAATTCGATTGACCTTTTGGTGGTGGGCGACAGTGAGAGCTACACATCCATTGACCCTAGAATTTTGAAGAGGGATTATGGCATTCGATCCTATGCCGCCGGTCAGGCGGGTGCCACGATCGGGGAATCCTATGAAATCCTGAAAAAATGTCTTAGCTGCCAGAGACCGGGGATTATCCTCTATGAGAGCAACAGTCTCTTTCGGACTCAACCGGATCCCAATCAAACAGGGACAGCACTAAGCAGCCTTTTGGAGAGGGTCTTTCCTCTGATCAAATATCACAGCGCCTGGAAGTCCCCTTTTATTGCAAAATATATCAAGACCTACAAGGGCTTCCGGATTGATACCAGGGTCAAAGCCTATAAGGGCGGCAATTATATGGAAAAGGGCAAAGACACCTATCAGGATGCAGTGATTGGTCAGGCCAATCTCTATTATCTGAATAAAATGAAGACCCTGGCTGAGGAAAACGGTGCCAGATTTATGATGTATTCCGCACCATCGCCTAGAAATTACGACTATAGTAAGCATCTGGCCCTGACTCAGCTGGCCGAAAAAGAAGGCATAGAATATGTGGACATGAATGTTCACAACAAGGAACTGAAGATGGACTGGAGTCTGGACACCAGAGACAGGGGAGACCATTTGAATGTCTATGGCGCCAGAAGAGCGACCCGATTCATGGGCGCCTATCTGGCAGCGAATGGTCAGATGGCTCAATTGCAGGCCAGACAGACGGCAAAGGATGCAGTTTCCGTGAAGAAGCCCGACAGAGGAAAATGGCTTTCTTATGAAAAGAAGATCCAGCAAACTCTTGTAAAAGAATAAGAAAAGAGAACGATATGTCAGAAGAAAAAAGTGTTTTGGATGCCTTGGAAAAAACGGGGGATCTCTATCGGGATCAGCTTGCTGTCCGGGACCCGGAGAAGGCCTTGAGCTGGGGCCAATTGATTGAGAAGTCCAAAGTGGCAGGACAGTGCATTGCTTCCATAGTGCAGGGTCAAGTTGGATTTCCTGCTGTCATTCTTTCCGATAAAAATGTAGAGCTGCTTACGGCAATGACCGGAGTCATTTACGCCGGCGGCTTCTATCTGGTGCTGAATCCGGAACAGCCGGCCCAGAGGATGGAGAAGATTCTCGAGGTTTCATGTCCGAAACTTGTGATCTGCCAGGCAAAATACAGGGACAAGCTTCTGGAAGCCGGCTGGACGGGGACTATTTACGACTTGGATTATCTCACAGAGGAGATAGAGCCGTTTAGCAGGGAAAGCATGGCTGCCGTCCGGGAACAGATCCATCGGGACAGTCCCCTCTATGGCATCTTTACTTCCGGTTCGACCGGATGCCCCAAATGTGTTTTGGTCAGCCATGGTGCGGTCATGGATTTCATCGGTCATTTCGCGAAAATCTTCGATTTCTCTTCCGATGATGTCATTGCCTCCCAGGCGCCCTTTGACTTTGATGTATCCATTAAGGATATCTTCACTGCCTTTTTTACCGGAGCCAGTCTTCTCTTGATCCCCAGAGAATATTTTTCCACGCCGAAGACGCTGATGGACTATCTCTGTGACAATCATGTCACGAATCTGACCTGGGCGGTCTCAGCTCTCTGTATCATTTCCGGTCTCAACTGCTTTACCTACCGGCGGCCGACAGATCTGAAAAGAGTCATGTTTTCCGGCGAAGTCATGCCGATAAAGCAATTGAATCTCTGGATGGATGCAATCCCCAATGCCCGGTTTGTTAACCTTTACGGGCCGTCAGAGATCACCTGTAACTGCACCTACTATGAAATCCAAAGACGCTTTGAAAAGGACGAAAAGCTGCCTTTGGGCAAGGCCTTTCCGGGGAGAGAAGTACTTCTTCTGGACAGTAAGGGTCAGGTCGTGAAGAAGGCGAATTGCCCGGGCGAAATCTGCGTGATGGGAGAATCTCTTGCGATCGGTTATTACCATAATCCCGAAGAGACAGACAAACATTTTGTCAAATATGGACCGGACCATCGAAGAATGTATCAGACGGGCGATCTGGCCTACTATGGAGATGACGGAGAAATGTATTTCGCCGGCAGAAGGGATTTCCAGATCAAGCATATGGGTCACCGGATCGAGCTCGAGGAAATCGAGAGGAATATTGATGCGGTGGATGGAGTGGACCGAAGCATCTGCTCCTTTGACGAAAAGAAAAACAGAATCTATCTCTATTACAAAGGGAGGATTGACAAGAAAACCCTCCACAGACAGATTAAGGACAGTCTGCCCCTCTATATGGTTCCCAACAAATTTTTCCATGTCAGGGATTTTGTCCTCAATAAGAACGGAAAGGCAGACCGGAGGGCTCTTAGCAGCCTGGAGGTGATTGAGGATCAAAGTTCAAGTGCTTCGGAGGTGACAGCATGAGAGAAGAAAAGATTCAGACGGAAGGCAGGCCGGCTTTCGAAGCCTGTGGCAGCAGAGAGAAAGACTTTCTGATCCGGGCAGCCAAAGAGTATAAAACGCCCGGCTATGTCTTCGATACGGATCGATTTCTGGCTCGCGCCCGCTTCTTTCAACAGATCCTGGGGGACCGGATCCGGGTGAATTTCTGCATGAAGGCCAATCCCTTCCTGACAGAGACAAGCCTGTCCTTTACAGACCGGATTGAGGTCTGTTCTTTCGGTGAGTACCTCCTGACAAAGGCATCCGGCATTCCTGCGGAAAAGCTTCTGATTTCAGGTGTCCTGAAAAAGGAAGAGGATATCGGGATCATGGTAAGGGACTGCAGGGACCGCTCCCTCTATACGGCAGAATCCCGGGGCCAGCTGGAAGGCCTGGAGAGAGCTGCAGAGAAAAATGATGTTACTTTATCGGTCTATCTCAGACTGACTTCCGGAAATCAGTTCGGTATGGATGAGGTTACCATTCTTTCGATCCTAGCGAACTTTGCATCTTACAAAAGACTTCGATTCTATGGTCTGCATTTCTTCTCGGGAACCCAGAAACATAAGATCCGTATCCATGAGAAAGAAATCCATGCCCTGGACCGCCTGATTCACAGAATCGAAGAGGAGACCGGCTGCAAGGTCTCCCATCTCGAATACGGGACGGGTTTCGGTGTCCCTTACTTTACGGATCAGAAGGAGGATGCGACATCCAAGGAATTCCTGGAGGAATTTGCCGGGCTGTTAAAGAATATGGACTATCAGGGTCAGATCTCCCTGGAGATGGGCAGGGCCCTGGCCTTTGACTGCGGCTACTACCTTACCACCATCCGCGAAATCAAGACCAATGGGGAAAGAACCTATGTCATAACGGATGGCGGCATCCATCAGCTGAATTACGACGGTCAGCTCAGAGGCATCTATACACCGGAGATGGACCGGATCCGGGAAGACGGGATCGAAGCCATTGATCCGGACGGGGGACACTCCTATACCGTCTGCGGATCCCTCTGTACGGTCAATGATATTCTGGTATCAAAGCTTTTGAGCCAGGACTTAAGGCCCGGTGATATTCTGGTTTTCGAACGGGTCGGAGCCTATTCCTTCTATGAGGGCATGCAGCTCTTCCTGAGTCACGAGCTCCCCGCGGTTCTCCTGTATCAGAGGGAAAGAGGCTTTGCTTTGGCCAGAAAGAGGATGGAAAGCTTCCGCCTGAATATGGCTTGTGAAGGCGATAGACCTTTTTCGAATATGGAATAAACGTCTGGATATTTCTTGTGTATGGAATATGGTTTGTAAGTGAGAAGAGAAAGGAAAAACCATGAGAGAAAAAATCTTAAGTATCTTAAACGACATCGATGACAGCGTAGACTTTGAGGAAGAAAAAAGCCTGATCGGGGATCACATCCTTGATTCCTTTGGTATTATTAATCTGGTGGGAGAACTCGAGGAAGAATTCGATATCTCGATCGGTCCTGAGGAGATGACCAAGGAGAACTTTGATTCGGTGGACGACATCGAGGCAATGGTAAAACGTCTGGCAGAGGAAGGCTGAGCCTTTTTTCGAAGCGCAGGCCATCGGAGGTAAGACATGGCAGAAGAGACCATTCTGATCGCAGAAGACGATGAAGATATCGTAAGTATCTTAACTTTATATCTGGAAAATGCAGGTTACAGGGTTTTTTCTGCCCTGGACGGCGAGACTGCCCTGGAGGAGGTCAAGACCAATAAGATTGATCTCTGCCTCTTTGACATTATGATGCCGAAGATGAACGGCTATGATCTGATCCGCGAGGTCAGGAAGACCTTCAATATGCCGATTATCATTATTTCCGCGAAGGACAAGGACAGTGACAAGATCCTGGGTCTGGATCTCGGCGCAGATGATTATATTTTAAAGCCCTTTAATCCCCTGGAGGTTGTTGCCAGGGTTCGCGCCGGCCTAAGACGCTTCTACAGACTGAATCCGGCAGCATCCGACGGTGACAGCGCCGTCCTTCGGTCAGGAGATCTTTCGGTGGACACCAACCGCATGATCCTCTATAAAAGAGGCCAGGAGATCAAAGTGACACCGACCGAGATCAAGCTTCTCATTCTTCTGATGAGGAATCCGGGCCGTGTCTATACCAAGGCTCAGATCTATGAGAATCTGAGCGGGGAGAGCTATTTTTCGGATGACAATACCATTATGGTCCATATTTCAAATCTCAGAAACAAGATTGAGGATGACCCAAGAAATCCAAGATATCTGATTACGGTCCGCGGCCTGGGTTATAAATTCGGAAACTGAAAAAGGAGCCCTGATGTCTTCCAGAAAGAAAAAACCCGCATCAATATTTGCCTATATGATGAAGATCCTGGCCATCGGCCTTCTGGTCATTCTGGCAGGAGGTGTCCTGGTTCTGGCTGTTCCGCTTTTTGATATTTTCGGCATACTGAAGGTACCGGAATATTCCGGCGGGCCCAATCTGAGCAAAATCGAAAAGCAGATCGAGGCTTCCGATGACAGTGATTATTCGGGGATTGACACGTCTGTTCTCGGAGAAAAGGGCTATTTTGAAATCCTCGACTCCGGCGGAAGGATTCTATATACAGGGAAAAATACCGGTAAGAAGAGCTATGCGCCCTATATGATCAAATATATACCGGAAACCGATCATTCGATCTATATTGACTTCAGTGAATTCGTCGACAACGGGGAGAATATGTATCTCCTCAGCATCCAGAATTACGACAATAAGGACGAAAAAAAGAAAGGCAATCTGGTACAGATCTTCAAGGAGGACGGCAGTATCGTCTTTTCCTCCGACAACGGGGACAGCAGTAAGATTTCAGCTGAGGAGTTCTCCTATATCAAGGCCCATGCGGACGTGCAGTTCGGAAGATTCTATGGAAAGAAGATGGTCCGGGAGAAGAAAGTCTTCAAAAATCCGGATGGAGACGAGAGAGCAGCTATCTTCCATTTTGAAAGTCCCTATGTCCAGTACAAGAAGGAAGAAAACAGAGTCTACCATATCAGAAATACCTTCATTGTTATTTATCTCATATATATCCTTCTGGTGATTCTGATCGCAACCGTTACGTTCTACAGAAAGCTGAAGAAGCCGCTCATTACACTGAAGACCGCTCTGGAAGAGGTTACGACCGGGAAAAAGGTTGAGGTTGACAGTGAGGTTGAAACCAGGGAGATCAGCCAGGTCCTGGATGCCTTTAATTCCATGGAGGACCGGCTTGAGAAAATGGATGCCGAACGGGAAAAGGCCCGTGAGGAAAGAAATACCGCACTGGCCGATATTTCTCATGATCTGAAAACCCCCATTACAGTTATCGGCGGTTATGCAGATGCCCTGAGAGACGGCATTATCCCCATGGAAGACAGCCACAGGTATCTGGATATCATCAGCCAGAAGGCCAAGACCATGTCTGAGCTGATCACCCAGTTCAGTGATTACAGCCGCTTTGAGAATCCGAAATTCAAGATTTCCAGGGGAAAGGGAGATCTGGCTGAGTATCTCAGGGCCTATATGGCAAAGCGATTTAATGAGCTCTCGGTCCTTGGTTTTCAGGTCGATACGGATATTCCGGAGGAACAGATTCCTTTTGATTTCGATCAGAGTCAGATGAAGAGGGTATTCGAAAATATCATATCGAACTCGGTCAAATATACAAAGCCCGGCACAGTGATCTACGTTTCCATGAAATGCGATGACAGGACGATTGAGATCATCATGGGCGATAATGGTCCTGGAGTATCTCCTGAACTGAAATCAAAGCTTTTTGAGCCCTTCACGGTAGGTGATCAGTCGCGTAAGAGCGGCAAGGGTACAGGCCTTGGCCTTTCCATTGCAAAGAAAATTGTTGAGGCTCATGGCGGGACCATAGAGCCGGAAGATGAGATCGATGGGAAAAAGGGACTGTATTATAGAATCTGCTTTCCAAAATGATATCAATTGAAAAAGAAGTATACGTCCGATTTAATAAAACTGACAGTTCTATCCGGACAAAAAGACAGGCCGGAAGAAAATATGGAAAAGAAAAAGATGGTCCGGGTCTGCCCAAACCATCTTTTTTCTGTCTGTTTCCGGATAGATCGGATTATCAGGCCATCTGGCGGATTTACCGGTCCTTCCATCTTTTATCAATCAGCTGATCTGCTGGTCAGAATGTTGTGAAATGGTATTCTGTCGTAGAATCAAAGGCTGTGCCGGCTCTTAAGATCGGCTGCTCAAAGGTAGGAATATTGACAGCGTTGGGGAAGAACTGGGTCTCGAACGCAACGCCGACATAAGGCTCATAGGTCACTCCGCCCTTGCCCTTGGGGCAGTCAATGACATAATTTCCGCTGTAGATCTGGATACCGGGGAGATCGGTCCATATTTCCATCTTCCGTCCGGTTTTGCTGTCTGTCATGGAACCGACAGGAGATAGGGTACCGCGTTTGGTCTTCAGGACAAAATTGTGATCATAGCCGTGTCCGATCCGGATGGCCTCGAAATCATAATTTTTGATGTCATCTCCAAGTCTTCTGGGCTGACGGAAATCCATGGGAGTTCCGTCAACCTTTTCCAGTCTGCCGTCCGGAATCTGCTCGTCATCGGTCGGTGTATAATAATCTGCATCCAGCTGGATCATGGCATCCAGAGCAGGCCCCGAAGCCTGACCGCCTAGATTGAAGTAGCTGTGATTGGTCGGATTGAAGACGGTATCCCGGTCGGTTGTGGCATGATAGTGAATGGAAAGGACATTGTCATCTGTCAGAGTATAGGTGACGGAAAGAAGTACATTTCCCGGGAAACCGCACTCCATATGCTCCTTCTGGATGGTATAGGTGATGGACCGGTCGGTAAAGGCGGTCATGGCCCACATTTTATGATGAAGTCCGTGATAGCCGCTGTGCAGGGTGTTATGCCCGTTGTCGTTTGGATCCAGTTTATAGGTCTTACCGCCCAGGGTAAAAGACGCATTGCCGATCCGGTTGGCATAGGGCGCTACCAGGCAGCCGAAGCAGGGATCATTGACAAAATAAGAGTCCAGATCCTCAAAGCCCAGTACGACGTCATCCAGTCTGCCATCCCGGTCCGGAACGTGCAGTTCCAGAAGGTTGGCACCATAATTCATTGAAACGAAATAGCTGCCGGAAGCATTACTGATTGTATAACGGAAAATTTCTCCGCCTTCCGGTGCATTCCCCCATTTTTTCTTCTCCATGATAACCTCCTTAACATGTCGGCCGTTCTAAATACACGGCTCCTCTGCAGGATGAAGCCAGGATTTCAGAAGAGACAGCCACATCCTGTAGAATAAGTGATTCACCCGAAAAACAGTATAGCACATGATAGAATCCTGTAACATGATAAGAGTGTCAGTATATGCAATTCCGCAATACCTGCAAAACGAAAACGTAAAAGGCGGGAAACCCCTTTCAGGGAAGGCATGTACCGATGCTTGCAAGATCCTTGTAAAAACCATATAATGATTCGGAAAGGGAACTCGGAAACCCTGAGTTTTCGGGAAAGAATTCATTAGAAAGCCAGTTCATGGCACAGGAGATTCAGAATGAAAAACTATGCAGTCGGCGTTGATGTAGGCGGAACGACCATTAAGATCGGCCTTTTTTCGAAAGACGGCCAGCTTCTTACCAAGGAAAAGATTCCTACAAATACAGAAGATCATGGAGTTCATATTGTAGAGGATATCGCTGCAAAGGTGAATGATATCCTTGCATCCAGAAGAATTGAGAAAGACAGCGTCATCGGAATCGGAATCGGCGTTCCCGGACCGGTTCTGCCGGACGGAAGAGTCAACAAGTGCGTCAACCTTGGCTGGGATATCTATCCGGTAGAGTCTGAACTGGCAAAGGCCTCCGGACTTCCGGTAAAGGCAGCCAATGATGCAAATATTGCAGCTCTCGGCGAAGCCTGGATGGGCAGCGGCAAGGGCTATTCCAGTATCGTCATGGTAACCCTTGGTACCGGTGTCGGCGGCGGAATTGTCCTGAATGGCAAGATCCTGACCGGCTTTGGCGGTGCTGCCGGAGAAATCGGACATATTCAGGTCAACCCGGGTGAGGTTACAGCCTGCAACTGCGGTCTGCATGGCTGCCTTGAGCAGTATGCTTCTGCATCAGGCATTATCCGTATGGGTCTTACCAATAACCATCTGGACAAGTGGAAGGACAGTCCTCTTTACGGCAGAGATTCTCTGACCGGCAAGGATGTTACCGATGCAGCAAATGCAGGCGACCCTCTTGGCTATGCCATCCTGAAGAAGGCCATGACCTATCTTGGCAACGCTCTGGCAACAATTGCCGATGTCGTCAATCCGGAAGCCATCCTGATCGGCGGTGGTGTATCTGAGGCCGGACAGATTGTACTTGATTTAGTAACAGAACCTTTTGAAAAAAATGTATTTCATGCTTGCAAAAACACTAAGATTCTGTTAGCATTATTAAGTAACGATGCTGGTATCTACGGAGGAGCTAAACTGGCGATTGACAGTCAGGAATAACTTCCGTTTGATCATAGATCATGCTTCGCATATGGCGAGGCAGGCAGCATAAGCTGCCAGCATTTCGATGCGTGGCTCAGTTTGGTAGAGCGCTGCGTTCGGGACGCAGAGGTCGCAAGTTCAAATCTTGTCGCATCGATGAAACTGGTGTATAATCAGTTTAGAAATATAAATCGAAGCGTGGCTCAGCTTGGTAGAGCGCTGCGTTAGGGACGCAGAGGTCGCAAGTTCAAATCTTGTCGCTTCGACTTTTACCGGGAATCCTTATAATTAAGGATTTCCGGTTTTTTATTTCCGTTTTTATGAAAAAAAGCGGATTCCGAAGAATCCGCTGAAAATCATATGGTAAATAGTCGCCTTAGCGCTCGATCCCGGGAAGATCCATGCTTTCCGCAGCCCGGAAGCCGCCGTTGATCAGTGTTGTCGTATATTGGATCAGTTCCTCGATATTGATGGTCTTCTCATTGAGCCAGGCCTGGTAAATGGTCGAAATACAGGACATATAGGCTTCGGTCAGGGAAGGGAAGGGTGTTCTTCTGTAGATGGTCTGAAAGGCATCACTGTGGAGTACCCGTTCGATCACTTTGTTATAGAAAACCTGATTTCGGGAGTCGCAGAGAAGAATCCGCTGGATGCCGCTGCAGTTATTGAGATACTGATAGAAAGCACGGATACAGCTTTCCAGATTCCCGGATTCAATGACCGGCTCCAGATCATCCATAATATTCTGATAGGACTCCTCGCTGACAGCCTGCATCAGCTCGTCCATGGATTTGTAGTGGAGATAGAATGTTTTCCGATTGATTCCTGCCCGCTGTGTCAGGCCCGTGATGGTGATCTCGTCCAGGCTCTTTTCCTGAGCCAGGCTGTAAAAAGCCTGCTGAACAGATTTAAGGGTCCTTTTCACGCGCATGTCCATATGTTTCTCATCCATTACGGTACCTCCTTACATAAAATTTTCCGCGCAAAAGTACACACGCGGAAACGTAGAACTAAAAAGATTATTTCATATTATAGGACAGAAGGCTTGATTTTGGAAGCAAAAATTAAACGAATTAATTAAACGCTTTGTGAAAAATGTTGAAAAGGTTTCCTCTTACTGGGTGGGTTCATTTGCCTCAGGAGTCAGAGGAGCTATGATATCAGAGCTTTCCGACTCGACAGAGGTATTATTGTCGCTTGGATCCTTGGCGCTGTCGTCCGTAGAGTTTCCGTCAGTGGCTTCCGTGCTGGAATAGGTGAACTTGTTGGAGCTTCTGAAGACGGTGCTGTTGGAGCCTACCTGACTTACAACAATGCTGTCTCCGCTCTTTATGTCAGAGTCGTTGATGGTCAGGCACTCACCGGAAATATAGTCCGTATCCACCTGTTCCCCGTTTACATAGACCTTACACCATTTGGTGAAGTTGGTGCCGTAAATATGGACCTTGCCGTTGAAGCTGTAAGCCTGATTTACCGTGATATCCTTGATGCCCATGACAAGGTCAGAGGATGGATAGAGGTTGACACCGTTATAGGCATAGCGGTTTCCGTAGAGGAGGTCATACTGGAGCATATTCAGTCGGTTAGTGTACTCTATGGAGCCTGGCTCTATATTTTCCTTCATCATCTGCTGGTTGAACTGAAGCATGGTTCCTGTATGCATGCCGATCCGTTCGAGCTCATCCGAAACCAGCTGATAGGAGGTCAGATCCTTGTCCTCCTTCGCCAGACCGAAATTATTCCAGGTGATATAATTGGTCTTGAAGATGGAGTTCTCCTTCATATCGCCGGCGGTCAGGCCCATGGTAGGCAGATGGTCGCCGAACATGACAAGAAGGGTATCCTCGCCTCTGCTGTTCAGCATTTCCACATAGTTCTTGATCCAGGTATCCATGGTATGAACCTGGTTGACATAGTACTCCCACTTATACTGGAGACTTTCATCCTTGCCCTTGGCGGTAACCTTTATTGCTGGATTGTCGATGACCTTGTAGCCGGGATAGTTTCCATGGGTCGAAACGGTGATGGTATAGACAAAGTCACGGTTCTTGGTGGAATCCATGGCATCCTTTGTGGCGCCGATCAGGATATCATCTGTCGGCCAGGAGCCCAGCGGGGTGTAGTCTGTGATATCCAGGTTTTCCTTTGCGGTAAAGGTGTCAAAGCCCATTTTCGAAAAGGCGTTGGCACGGCTGTAGAAGTTTCCTCCGTTGTTATGAACGACATGGGTGCTGTAGCCTTGCATCTTCATATCATCGGCAAAGCTTTCCACGCTCCGGTTTTTCAGAACGGTTTTCTGAGGAATCTCACCGGGTCCGAAGAAGGATACCGACATGCCGGTCAGCATTTCGAATTCCGTATTACTGGTTCCGGCGCCGACGACAGGAACTGTCAGATGGCCGGTCGTATAGTTCTGCATCAGGGAGTGGATAAAGGGGATGGGATCCTCGGAGAAGGACAGATAGTTGACCTCGGTCGGATCGAAGAAGGACTCCAGGAGGACGACAATGACATTGGGTCCTGTTTTCTTATCTGCTTCATCAACACCGGTCTGTCCGGTAATGGTGGTCTTGTCCATATTCGTATCGCTCAGAACCTGCTGGACGGACCGGCTGGAGTAGCCAAGGGGATGCCGCATGCCGCGGTCGAGCATAGAAGTGGAGAATCCGTAGATATAGCCGTTATCGAGGTAGCCCTGGGCCAGGTTGCCGAAATAGGACTCGATCAGACCGCTTGTCTGGAGGAACTTTCCGGAAAGCGGGAGAGCGATCCAGAGGGCTGCAACCAGAATCAGACGGGCCCAGAAGGGCACTTTGCTATTAAACTTCTTTCCCTTGATAAAAAGACGTACAAGAAAGAAGGCAAAGACGGCCAGACCGACGATTGCGAGGACTGCTTCCCAGGCAGAAAAATACTTGGAGTCTTTCATGGTGAAGAGATCGCCGATCATGGAGAGGTCCGAGAAACCGAAGGGGGAGACCCGGTTCAGAAGAAGGACACAGTTGATGATACCCAGTGTGACGAAGAGTCCGGTGACGATTCTTCTGACAAAGGTGCGTCTCCGAAAGAGGATGGCAACCGAATATACTACAAAAATGATAAAGGAATTATATAGGAAGGGAATGGGATGCTGAACAACAAACTTCAGTGCCTCAATCAGGGAATGACGAGACAGCCACTCAAGTACAATGTCCAGAAACATAGACCATGGGATCATGATCAGGAAGTCGTGTTTGCTTGCAAAATTTCGAAAAGTTCTCATTAAAAGGTCTCCGGCCTGCTATTTGAAGTTCTATTTATAGTAAGATATAATATTTTTTCAGTTACGAGATTATAGCATGATAAAATTTTGATGTAAACCCGAATCGGGAGGTTAAACCTTCTATGAATCTGTATAATATCACAATCAACTGGGTCTATCTGGCTCTGCTTTCGGCTCTCTTTTTCGGCCTGGTACCGGTATTCCTGAAGGCATCCATGAAGCGGACCGATGCCTGGGCCAGTTTTACTCTGGCAGTGACGGTTCAGACCGCCCTCTTTCTTTTTTTCTATCCCGGAAAGGCCAGGGCCTTTTTTTCTGCTTTCCGCGGAAGAGGACTTCAGAGTTGGGTTCTTCTTATTCTTATCGCTCTGACCTTTCTTCTTTCGGCCTTCTTTTTTCTTCTGGCCCTGCAGAAAAGCCAGGTAAGTCAGGCTTTTTCCCTTTTTTCCTTTTCGCGGCTTCTTCTGCCTCTGCTTTCTTTCCTTCTATTAAAGGAAGGCATGGCGATGAAAAACTGGTATGCCCTTTTTCTTGGTCTGGCCGGCCTTATCTTACTCCTGATCGGGTCGGAAGGAAAGACGGAAAAATCATGGCTGCTCTTCGGCCTTCTCTCTCTTGTCCTTGAACTGACAGGCCGGCTTCTTTTACGCCGTTTCGGCCAGGCCTATGAAGAAAGTTTCCGGATCCTTTTTGAGAGCTTTTTTGCGGCGGTATGCGGCTGGATCCTTCTTCTTATAAGAAGAAGGGGAGCGGAACTGAAAAGGGTCACGGTTTATCAGGGATTTTTTATGGCGGCGGCTGGACTTCTGACCGGATTTGCAGTAATCTTTCTGAACCGGAGTCTTGTTTTTAATGCCGGTATAGTCAGGACCCTGGAGAGTCTGGCTCTGCCGGTCAGCCTTCTGACCTCTGCAGCCCTTCTCAGAGAAAAACTGACAGGGAAGGCTGTCCTGGGGATGATATGTCTTACAGCGGGGCTGATGCTCCCTAATCTGATCTGATCGTATCTGACTGATCCGTACCTGGTCTGATCACATCGTATCGGATCTTGTCGCTCTGGATCTGGTCTTGATTGTATCAGATTGAATCTGTTCTCACCCTTTATGGGTTTGTAGAAAGGATATTAGAATCTTGGAACTGTCATTCAGAGAAAAAGGCCTGAAGAAATCCACAAAGCGGAAAATCCTCCGTCTCTGCCTGACCTTTCTTGCGGCTTTTATTGTTTTCTTCCTTTGGATGAACCGAAGCCGTGACAAGGCAGCTTCCAATGTGCAGAGTCCGACCCTTCCGGTTATTTCCGTTCAGTATCATGATCAGGAGATCAACGAGCTTTATGGCTATACCGAGGACATGGATGCCCTCTATATGAGAAATGCGGTTGCACCTCTGGGGGATGACCGTACGCTGAATCTGCAGATCCGGACCTATGGCACGACGGTCAAAAAGATGTCCTATGAGGTCCGTTCCCTGGATACGGAACGAAAAATTGCAGATGAGAGCAGGGTCAAATTCACAGAAAAGAAAAATCAGATTCAGACCAGTCTTCAGATTGCCAATCTGATTGAAGAAAATACAGAGTATCTTCTGGTGCTGACCCTTCACACAGATGAGGGCCAGGTTCATTATTACTGCCGGATTGTCCAGGACAGCAGCAGCCATGCAGCCGAGTGCCTGGATTTCGCCCATTCCTTCCAGAATATGGCCTGGAATAAGGATAGCGAGGGAGTCGGAGCCTATCTGGAAACAGATGGACTGAGCAGCGATACCTCCGAGCTCCAGCAGGTAGACATTCATTCGACGGCTGACCAGGTAGCATGGAAATCCTTTGACGGAAGTCTTTCCGGCTCCCAGGTAACCGAGCTTACAGAGGTAACCAGCGACTATTCCGCCATGGAAATGACCTATCGGATGGCAGCCAAGGACAGCAGCGGCAGGAAGACCTATTACGATGTCGATGAATATTTCAAGATCCGCTATGGCTCTGGAAAAATGTATCTTCTGGACTATCAGAGAACCATGAACCAGATTTACGATCCTGAAAAGATCCGGTTTACGGAAGACGGTCTTCTGACCCTTGGGCTTGGAAACCGGAATGTGAACTATATTTCCAATGCAATCGGTACGGTGACTGCCTTTGAGATGGATGGCGAGCTCTATGAATTCAATGAGAACACCGGAAATCTGACCCGGGTCTTTTCCTTCCGGAACGGAAATCTGACGGATCGCAGACTGAACAATCAGTCGCATTCCATCATGCTCCTGAATATGGATGAAAACGGCACCATGGACTTCGTGGTCTATGGCTATATGAATGCAGGTCCCCATGAGGGCAAGTGCGGCATCGGACTCTACCGCTACAGCGCAAGAACCGGCAATACCCAGGAGCAGACCTTTATTCAGTCGACCAAGTCCTATCAGATTCTGAAGGCAGGCTTCTCCGACCTTCTCTATAAGTCCAATGACAATATCTTCTATGTCATGGTCGATGGAACTCTCTTAAAGATCGATCTGAATACCCTGGAAACATCGGAGATGCTGACGGAAATGAAGACCAGCCAGTATGCGGCATCAAAGACCGGCCGCTATCTGTCCTGGACCGATAAGGACGAACCCTCGGACAGCATTCATGTCATCGATCTGGAGACCAGAAAACAGTTTGATATCAAGGCTGGAGCGGATGAACTTCTAAGGCCCCTGGTCTATATTGACAATGATTTCGTCTACGGTACGGTAAGAAAATCCGATATGACCTCGGATTCCGCGGGCGGCAGCATGTATCCCATGTATAAGATTGATATTGCGGAGGTGACCGGCGGCAGGGCGGATGTCCTGAAGGAATATACAAGAGACGGCTGCTATGTCACCGGTGTGAGTGAGGATTCCTATACCCTCTATCTGAATCTGGTCAGCAGAGCTGCCGACGGAAGTTTCACAGCGGATGCTCAGGATACCATCAAGGACAATGCCGGAGAGCGGAATCAGTCGGTAACCATTGTATCGTCTGCCGACGGGGCAGGCGGTCTTACCCTGGGCCTTCAGATGGCCAAGCTCAAGAGTCCGGCCACATCCTTCCATTTCCAACAGGCAGGCTTTGCAGAGGCGGACAAGAGCCGTACGATCACAGTCAAGGCCACCCACTCCGAACAGCAGTACTATGTCTATGTCGGAGGCAATGTGGTGGATTCTGGAAGCGATCCGGTTCAGGCCATACAGAGAGCTGACAGCGAGATGGGAATTGTCGTCGATAATTCTGCCAGATATATCTGGAAGCGCAGTCGGAAAAACAGTAAAAACAGCCTGACTCTGGCGGTCGGATCGGAAGATAAGAATCAGGATCAGGAAAGCCAGTGTCTCAGCACAATCCTGAACTTTGAGGGAAAGAATACCAATGTCCACAGCCTTCTGGCGGGCGGAAATTCAGCCCTTCAGGTTCTGCAGTCAAATATGGACCAGACTGTCTGTCTGGATCTGACCGGAATCAGTCTGAGCGAAGCCCTCTATTATGTATCGAACGGTACGCCGGTCTATGTTGAAATGAAGAGCGGGCCGGCAGTTCTTGCAGGATATTCTTCCTCCAATGTCAGCATCTATCATCCGGAAAAGGGATCTTATGAAAGCATGTCACTGGCCGAGGCGGAGCAGAGTATTGCTCAGGCCGGATCGGTCTATATTGCCTACGTGAAGTAGTATAGCCGCCGAAATAAAGACCGGCAGAAAATCGGGATACGGTTATCTTATATGTGACACCCGCATCATGAAATAAAGAAACAAAAATGGACTGGAGAAAACGAAAGCTTTCTCCAGTCCATTTTCTTACAGAATTTTTAGAGATCTCGACCTCGGTCTGCTCCCTGAAATGAATTCTATTTCCGGTTCAGATCATTTTCTTTTGGGCCGGATTTTATCAGCTCAGGCCTTGTTCTTGTCCTTATACTTGGTTACCACCCGGTTGATCCGGTCATAGGGATCCAGAAGACCGGACATGGATGCGTTATGGTTCAGAGTATCGATGATATAGGCGATATACTTGGACATGTCGCAGCTGATATAGTAGTCACGGCTTAAAAGCTCCGGAGTCTGGTAGGTCAGGTTGGTGGTTACAACCCGGTAAATGGTACCTTCCTCTACAGCCTTGTCGAAGGCGGCCAGGCCGTTGGTGAAGAGACCGAAGGTGGCAACGACGAAGATCCTGCCGGCCTTTCTCTTCTTCAGCTCGTGAGCGACATCGATCATGGACTCGCCGGAGGAAATCATATCGTCGATGACGATGACATCCTTGCCCTCGACATCGGAGCCGAGGAATTCATGAGCGACGATGGGGTTTCTGCCGTCAACGACACGGGAATAATCTCTTCTCTTATAGAACATGCCCATATCAACGCCGAGAACGGAGGCGAGATAAACGGCACGCTGGGTGGCACCCTCATCAGGGCTTACGATCATCAGATGATCGTTGTCCAGCTTCAGATCGTTCTCATGCTTCAGGATATTCTTGATGAACTGATAGTAGGCGGGAACCGATTCGAATCCGTGGAGTGGAATGGCATTCTGAACACGGGGATCATGGGCATCAAAGGTGATGATATTGTCAACACCCATGCTGACCAGCTCCTGAAGCATCAGAGCGCAGTCCAGCGACTCACGGCCGGAACGCTTGTGCTGACGTCCTTCATAAAGGAAGGGCATAATGACATTGATCCGCTTTGCCTTACCGTTGGTAGCGGCGATGATCCGTTTCAGCTCTGCATAGTGATCATCCGGCGAATAATGGTTGGTCTGGCCGCAGACCTTGTAGGTGCAGTTCCAGTTGGTGACGTCGGTCAGAAGATAAAGGTCAAGTCCCCGGATGGACTGATTGATCATGCCCTTTCCCTCGCCGGATCCGAAACGGGGCGCTTCGGCATCAACGATGCAGGAATGTCTCTGATAAGAAGCATTGGCAGCGTCAATGAAGCGATCCTTTTCGCGTTTGCCTCTCCACGAAACGAGGTATTCATTTACCTCATCGCCGAGGGCAAGACAGCTTTTCATCGGGATGACACCCAGAGGCGCAATGGGCGTGGTACAGGACAGCTGATTGTCATTAGGCATGAATTTTTCCTCCTGAGATAGATGGTGATTACTTTTTCTCTAAACTTTTCTGAAGACGGACGTCTTTTCCGAAGAGTTTGATCAGAGTATAGTTGCTGGTAATTCTGGATAAAACGCGCTCGCCGTAACGGTCGCGGAGATCCCCGAGGGAAAGATTGGTAGTGATGATCGTGGAACGCCTGCGGATCAGGCGCTCATTAATTACCTGGAACATCTGGGCAGTGGTAAAGCTGTTCTTCATTTCTGTTCCGAGATCATCGATGATCAGAACTTCACAAGAGAATATATTATCATAATCTTCATCTAAAGTGTGATCGTGGTCAAAAACATGTTTTTCAAGAAGCTGAAAAAACTGAAAAGCGGTAAAGTAAATAACGGAAATCCCCTGATCCAGGAGTGCTCTTGCACTGCAGTTGGTGAGGAAGGTCTTTCCTGTTCCGGTTTCGCCGTAGAGAAAGACATTTCCGCCGCATGTCTTGAAGTCCTTTGAAAATTTCTTCATCAGGGTCAGGGCTCTGGATGCTGCCTCTTTCGGGGAAGTACCTTCCCTTTCGGATTTTCGGTCGGAATAGAAATCCAGAGAAAAATCATCGAAGGACTGGGTCTCTAAAAGTTCCATGATATGGGACTGGCGGTAGACGATGCGGATGGCTGCCTGACGGAAGCAGTGGCAGCGCTGATTCCCGATAAAACCGGTATCCCGGCAGTCGGGACAGCGGTATTTGATTTCCATATAGTCTTCCGGATAGCCGTATTTTTTCAAAAGTGCTGTCCGTTCCTCGGTCAGTGCTTTCAGGCGGCGGGAAAGCATCTGATCAGATGCATCAGAAGCATCGCCGGCAGAGGGATTCATAAGCCTCTCCTTTGCGGCCTCATAGGCAGCATCGGAGATTTCCTTCCGTATTTCGCGAATACGCGGGATTCTGGCCTCGACCTCGCGGACATGCGCTTCCATCTGGTCTATGTCGATGGCCCGCTGGTTCTCATAGGAACGCATCAGCGCATCAAATTGTTCATTTGACAGGGACATAGCAAAAGCCCTTTCCTGACTGATTAAAACATTTCTTTATGATAAAAGCTTCTTCTCCAGTGCCTGCAGGGATTCATCATCATAGGAAGGAGAAGAAAGACCTTCCTTTTTATTCAGATTCATATTTGAAGCATTGCCCTTGACGGCTGCCCGATTCCTGGCATGACTGTTATCCTGATTCCTGACCTCATCCAGTGTATGGATATGGGCCCGATTCCAGTTGGACAGGATGGTATCCGCATACTCGAAGCTGGCCTTGCCGGTCTGCATGACGGTCCGCTGGCAGGCCTCGGAGATCAGATCTTCGGTAAAGGCAAATTCCTTGGTCCAGCGGGCCAGATAGTCTTCCTCTCTGGGAGTCAGCTTTCTTCCCTGAATACCGAATGCCTTCATGATCGCATAATAGGCATTGGAATGGATATCGGAAGCCAGCCGGGCCTCCTCTTCAGTAGTGATTCCTTCCTTCCGCCAGCTGATGGCGATCTTGTTCATATAGCGGATGCTCTTGTGGCCGGCTGCGATACATTCCTCTACCAGGAATTCGATCAGCTCAATGGACAGGCCCAGGGTCCAGTGCCAGAAGAGAACAGTGTCCGCCTCATTCTGACTCATCGGCTTGTCAATATACTGCTCGGTCACATAGATAAGCTCCTTTGAAGCTACATCCTGGTTGATGATCTTACGCTCTTCGGGAGAGAAATCCGGCTCTGTCGGGATCTCTTCTCTATTTTCTTCAGAAAGAGAGACCGGACCGGAGGATGCCTCTTCCCGGCCCTTTATTTCTCCTGCAGAAGGCTCCTTTTCGGGCATCTTCTGGAGATTGACAGTCAGCGGAGCAAGCTGGTTATCATCCGGGTCCAGCATACAGATGCCGACAAGCTTCTTGTTTTTATCATATTCCAGACGGAGAAGATGGCGGCTTTCCCAGTAATCCAGCGCTTTCATGATATCCCGTTCGGTATGGCCGAGGAGATCGGCAAAGCGGCTGATGGAAAAGACGGAATCCCGGCCGGAAAGACAGCGGAGAAGAAAGAGATAGATCTTCACATATTCTCCGTCTGCCTCCGGAAGATAATGGTCAATAAAGGTATTGGAAACACAGGTCACCTGTTTTTCGGAGACTGTGTGTAAGGTAATCTGATCAGACATGAATTTCCTCCTGATTTCTATCGCCGAAATTATACCATAAAGAAAAGTCTCTGCAAAGAAAGGAGGCACTTCGCAGCCGGCAGAATAAGCCACATCGGGAAATGTGCATGATGTGGATAAGTGCGGCGGAGGTCTGAAAATCTGCTATAAAAAATCCACAGCTCATGTCGAAAACTTTCAACAGTGAGTTGTGGATAAAGTGGATAAATGTTATTTCAACAGGTCTTCGCCAACATTTACAATGTTTCCGGCGCCCATAGTTATCAACAGATCGCCGTTCATAGAATTTTTTTTCACCCAGTCTTCGATTTCATCGAAGGAATGGAAGTAATAGGCTTCCTTGCCGAGCTTTACAAGGCCATCCCGGATGTCCGCGGAGCTTACGCCGTAGATATCCTTTTCCCGGGCGGCATAGATATCAGCCAGGACGACGATGTCGGCGAGGGAAAGTGCACGGATAAAATCAGGCAGGAAGGCTTTGGTTCTGGTATAGGTATGGGGCTGGAAAATAACGACCAGCCGCTTGTGCGGATAATTCAGAGCCGCATTCAGAGAAGCAGTGATCTCTGTAGGATGATGGGCATAGTCATCGATGATGACAGCTCCGTTTTTAAGCTTTCCCTTGTACTGGAAACGCCGGTCGGCACCGGAGAATTTGGCCAGTCCGCTCTGTATCTTCTCATAGGGGATTCCCATGGCTCTGAGGACTGCGATGGCAGCCAGGGCATTTCCGACATTGTGGCGGCCGGGAACATGAAGCTGGATTTTTTCAAGCTTTTCACCGAAAGCAACCGGAGTAAAGCTCGGATAGGCAAATTCATTGTAAGTGATATCTTCGGCGTGATAGTCTTCCTTTTCGGAAAAACCGTAGGTTACGACCTTACAGGGAGCATCCTTGACAATCTCCTCGTAGTCGGGAATCTCTCCGTTAATGACCAGAAGACCATCTTTTGCAGTATTTCCGACAAATTTATGGAAGGATTTTCTCTCATTGTCCAGAGTCTTGAAGTAGTCCAGGTGCTCGGCATCAATATTCAGAATGATGCTGTAGCGGGGATATAGGGAGAGAAAGCTGTCCGTGTATTCGCAGGCCTCGGCAACGAAGACATCGGAAGATCCGACCCGGATATTGGAGTGAATGGGCTGGAAAATAGCTCCGACGGAAATAGTCGGATCAGCCGCAGCCTCGAGAAGAACCTGGCTGATCATGGATGTCGTTGTGGTCTTTCCGTGGGTGCCGCTGATGGCAATGGAGTTTTTAAAATGATCCATGATCTGACCAAGAAGCTGAGCTCTGGTCAGCATGGGCTTTCCGGTCTCCTTTGCCCTGGCAAATTCCGGATTGTCCGGATGAATGGCTGCCGTGTATACAAAGACGTCGGTGGAAGGGTCTACATTTTCTGCAGACTGAGGATAGGAGATCCTGGCACCGATTTTTTCCAGATGGCGTGTGAGGTCGGAAGGTGCACGGTCCGAACCGGACACAATAAAATGGCGGTCCAGAAGGATTTCTGCAAGACCGCTCATACTGATGCCGCCGATGCCGATGAAATGAACATGAAGTGGCTGGTTGAAGTCAATTTTAAACATATTAAAACGCCTGCTCTCTAATAGAAACTGATTGGCTTTTCCTGGTGTGGATTTTCTAAATTCTTCCTATATATACTACGCTTTTTCCCCTTTTGCAAGAAATGAAAAGATGCCAGGTATGAAATTAAGAACAGAATGAGTCAACAGCTGTGGAAAAGGCCCCATATTTTTGTTAAATTTTGGTGTTTACACAGGCTATCTATGCTATAATTTAGTCAAGATTACAAATGTGGCAGTCAAACTGACATTTCTGCCGGGAGACAGCTGCAGGTTTTAACTATCCAGTGAAACGGGGTGAGTACATGGGCAGTAAAGAAATGATTGCAATGCTTCTTGCCGGCGGCCAGGGATCCAGACTGGGCGTTCTGACATCCAACGTTGCAAAACCGGCTGTTGCTTTTGGAGGAAAGTACAGGATCATCGATTTCCCGCTTTCAAACTGCATCAATTCAGGGATTGATACAGTAGGTGTCCTGACACAGTATCAGCCGCTGGTTTTGAACTCTCATATCGGTATCGGTATTCCTTGGGATCTCGATCGTAACAACGGAGGCGTTACAGTTCTTCCGCCTTATGAGAGAAGCAGCAATGCAGACTGGTATTCCGGAACCGCAAATGCCATTTATCAGAATCTGAACTATATCGAGAGCTATGATCCGGATTATGTTCTGATTCTTTCCGGAGATCATATCTATAAGATGGATTATGAGGCCATGCTTGATTTCCACAAGCAGAACAAGGCGGATGTCACGATTGCGGCTATCCCGGTTCCGATTGAGGAAGCAAGCCGATTCGGCGTCGTTATCTGCGATGAGAACAAGCAGATCACCGAATTTGAGGAGAAGCCCGAGCATCCGAGATCCAACCTTGCTTCCATGGGCATCTATATCTTCAGCTGGCCGGTTCTGAAGGAAGCCCTGATCAAGCTGAAGGATCAGCCCAACTGCGATTTCGGCAAGCACATCATTCCCTACTGCCACAATGAGGGCATGCGGATCTTCGCCTATGAATTCAACGGCTACTGGAAGGATGTCGGAACCCTGGGTTCCTACTGGGAGGCCAATATGGAGCTTGTGGATCTGATTCCTGAATTCAATCTCTATGAGGAATTCTGGAAAATCTATACCAAGCAGACCATGATCGAACCCCACTATGTCGGAGAGAATGCAGTCATCAAGAAAGCCATCATCGGTGCGGCGGACCAGATTGACGGTACCGTTGAGAACTGTGTCCTGGGACCGGGCGTTATCGTTGAGGAAGGCGCGGTTGTAAGGAACTCCATTCTCATGCGCGGCGTACATATTGCAAAGGGTGCAGTGATCGACAAGGCGATTATTGCTGAGAATACCACGGTAGGGGAAAATGCAAAGCTGGGCGTCGGAGAATTTGCCCCGAGCAAGCTGTCCCAGAAGGTCTATGCATTTGACCTTGTAACCATCGGCAATGATTCCGTAATTCCGGCCAATGTCTCCATCGGAAAGAATACGGCTATTCATGGAAAAACTGAAGAAAGCGACTATCCGAACGGTCTTCTGGAGAGTGGCGGCTATATTATTAAGGCAGGTGAATGAGCATGAAGGCATTGGGAATAATTCTCGCAGGTGGAAACAATACACGGATGGGGTCGCTTTCAGATAAGCGGGCAATCGCAGCCATGCCTGTAGCGGGCAGCTACCGGAGCATCGACTTTACCCTTTCCAATATGACGAACTCGCACGTGCAGACAGTAGCCGTACTGTCGCAGTACAATGCACGTTCCCTGAATGAGCATTTGAATTCCTCCAAGTGGTGGAATTTCGGACGTAAGCAGGGCGGACTCTTTGTCTTCACGCCGACCGTAACCACCAATAACAGCTGGTGGTACCGGGGAACCGCAGATGCCATGTGGCAGAACATTGATTTCCTCAAGGAACGTCATGAGCCCTATGTCATCATCGCTAGCGGCGACTGCATTTATAAGATGGACTTCAACAAGGTTCTGGATTATCACATTCAGAAGCAGGCCAATATCACCGTTGTATGCGCCAAGTGCCCGGAAGGGGACGATATCAAGCGTTTCGGTGTGGTCAAGATGGATACGGACGGCCAGATTACAGATTTTGAAGAGAAACCCATGGTTGCTCATTCCAATATCGTATCGACCGGTATCTATGTCATCCGCCGCCGTGCTCTGATCGAGCTTCTGGAACAGTCCAACCGGGAAGGCAGATACAACTTTGTTACCGATATCCTGATCCGTTATCTGGGCATGAAGAAAATCTACGGTTACATGCTGGATGACTACTGGCGCAATATATCAACGATCGATGCTTACTATCGGACCAATATGGATTTCCTCAACAGAGATGTCCGCATGCATATGTTCGCGGAAGGCGCGCCGATCTATTCCAAGGCCATGGATCTGGCACCGGCCAAATACAATGAGGGCGCAGAGGTCAAGAACAGCCTGATCGCCAGCGGCAGCATCATCAACAGTCACGTCGAGAATTCCGTTCTCTTCAAGAAGGTATTTGTCGGAAACGGCTGTACCATCAAGAATTCCATCATCATGAACGGAGCATACATCGGGGATAATGTATATGTAGAGAACTGTATTGTTGAGAGCAATGAAACCTTACTGAGTAATACAAGCTATGTCGGCAAGGACAGCATTATGGTTGTCTCGGAGAAGCAGAACCGTTACGGAGTATAACAGGGGGCCGATATGAATATTACGGATATCAGAATACGTAAGATAGAGAAAGAGGGCAAAATGAAGGCCGTAGCCTCTATCACCATTGACAATGAATTTGTAGTCCATGACATTAAAGTGATTGAGGGGGAAAAGGGACTCTTCATTGCAATGCCCAGCCGAAAAGCGTCGGATGGTGAGTATAAGGATATAGCTCATCCGATCCGCTCGGAGACGCGGGAACAGCTGCAGAATATGATTCTGGACCGTTATCGGAAGGATATTCTGGAAGAAGGGTAATGGCAGTCAGTCATTCAGACCGGGGAAAGGCAGGACCTGTCCCCGGTCTTTTTCTGTGGCTTTTTCTATAGCTTTGCGACTGTCTACTTATGGCTTTTTCTCTGATTCCATCAGTTAAAATTGCAAAAGCCAAGGAAAAATGCTATAGATATTGCGCAAGACTTTGTCTACAGAGTCTGCCTGGTTGAAATTATTCATAAGAAATTCAAAGAAAATCAGTAAACATATAGAAAGACAGCTTCAGGAGGAAGACATGCAGATCATCGCAGGATTGGGAAATCCGGGATTGAAATATCAGAAAACCCGCCATAATGCAGGCTTTGATGCTATCGACTGCATCGCAGAAAAATACGGCATCACGATTCAGAAGGAAGAGGGGAAGGCTCTGACCGGCAGAGGCCGGATCGGATCTCACAGTGTTCTTCTTGTAAAGCCCCAGACCTATATGAATAACAGCGGAGAAAGCATCCGGGCCCTGATGGATTATTATAAGCTGGCCCCGGAGGATCTGATCGTTTTCTGCGATGATGTCATGCTGGATGCCGGCCGTATGCGGATACGGAAAAAAGGCTCCGCCGGAGGCCACAACGGCTTGAAGAGCATTATTTCCTGCCTGGGTACAGAGGAATTCACCAGAGTCCGCCTGGGCGTCGGACGGCTGGAAGCCGGTCAGGATATGGTGGCCCATGTTCTGGGCCATCTGCCGGCAGAGGAAAGGGAGAAGCTGGATCGGATCTGTCAGGATGCGGCCGACTGTCTGGAGCTTCTTCTGGACGGCCGCTTCGATGATGCAATGACAAAATACAACGGACTGCAGGAGTAAGAGACATGAATGTCTTTTTATCACCCTTTCAAGGTCTTTCGGATGTCGAAGAACTGAAAGACCGTCTGAAAAAACATAAGAAAGCGGAATACCTTCAGCTGTCCGGTGTGACGGATGCGGGGAAGGCCCTGGTGAGCTTCGCCCTGGGCTATGACTTTCCGGTTAAAATTCTGGTGACAAGCGAGGAGCAGAGGGCCAGGGACCTCTATGATGAAATGCTGGCCTTTGACCCGGAGACTTACTATTTCCCGGGCAAGGACCTGCTCTTTTTCCAGTCGGATGTCCGCGGCAATGCGCTGACCATTCCCCGGGTAACTGCTTTGGATGCGATCCTTTCCGGGCAGCCTCTGACCATAGTGACCACGGCCGGAGCCCTTTTGAACCGCCTGCCCGGGGCGGAGGATTTCCGTCTGGGTATCCGGACCATTTCCCTGGATGATGAGATCGATCTGGAGGAATTCCGGAAGTTTCTGGTCCAGGATGGCTATGAGGCTCTCCCCATGGTGGAAGAGAAGGGCCAGTTTTCGGTCCGCGGCGGCATCATCGATATTTTCCCTCTGAACCTGGACCATCCGGTCCGGATTGAGCTCTTCGGTGATGAGGTCGATTCCATCAAACTATTTGAAGTTGGATCCCAGAGGTCTACGGAAAATCTGGAGACAGTCCGGATCATACCTGCTGTTGAATTTGTCCTTTCAGCCGAGGATCGGGAGAAGGGCCTGGAGAAAATGCAGAAGGATCTGGATCAGCTTTATGAGAGCTTTCGGTCTAAAATGCAGACCGAGGCTGCCTATCAGTTAAAGAGGACGACAGAGGAAGCAATCGAGCGGATCTCCTCCGGCTGGAGCAGGCAGGATATTGAAAGCTATCTGCCTTATTTCTTCCCGGATGCCGGCTGTCTTCTCGATTATCTTCCCAAGGACAGCCTGATTCTTCTCGACGAGGGACGGCGTCTACGGGAGAATGTGGATGAGATTGAACGGGAATTCCAGGATTCCATGCAGCACCGTCTTCTCAAGGGAAATCTGCTTCCCGGTCAGATGGAGCTTCTGATCAGCGTGAATAACCTGCTCTTCCGTCTGCAGACTTTTTCCGGAGTGGTTCTTTCCACCCTGGATGTGGCCGGAAGAATTGTCCCCGTGGCCGGTCAGTATCACATCGATATGCAGCAGGGAACAAGCTATAATGGAAGCTTTGAGCTTCTCCTGAAGGAGCTTTCGATCTACCGGAAACGGAAGGAGAGGGTTCTTCTGGTCAGCCCGTCCAGGACCAGGGGAAAGCGCCTGGCTCAGGATCTCCTGCAGAACGATGTGACGGCCTTCTATTCCGAAAGCTATGACAAGGAGATCAGGCCAGGTGAGGTCATGGTGACCTACGGACAGATCGGACGAGGCTTTGAGTTTCCGGACAGCGGCTTTGTCATTATTTCCGAGTCGGATATCTTTGGCCAGAGACGGAAGAAGAGAAAAAAGAAGCAGAGGAAGTACGAGGGAGATAAGATTTCCGGCTTCCGGGATCTGACACCGGGAGACTATGTGGTTCATGAGAATCACGGACTCGGCATCTACCGCGGCATTGAGAAAATCGAAGTTGACGGGGTCTTAAAGGACTATATCAAGATTGAATATGCCAGGGGCTCCGTCCTCTATGTCCTGGCCACACAGCTGGACAGTATTCAGAAATATGGCGGAGCAGACGGGAAAAAACCCAAGCTCAATACCCTGGGCGGTCAGGAATGGTCGCGAACCAAGCAGAAGGTGCAGTCTGCTGTCGGTGTCATTGCCAAGGATCTGGTGGACCTCTATGCCGTCCGTCAGGAAGACAAGGGCTATGCCTACGGTCCGGATACTGAGTGGCAGAAGGAGTTTGAGGAATCCTTTCCCTATGAGGAAACCGACAGCCAGCTTTCAGCCATAGAAGATGTCAAAAGGGATATGGAATCTCCGAAAATCATGGACCGGCTGATCTGCGGAGATGTCGGCTACGGAAAGACGGAGATCGCTATGCGGGCTGCCTTCAAGGCTGTCCAGGAAAACAAGCAGGTGGTCTATCTTGCTCCGACGACCATCCTCTGCGATCAGATCTACAATAATTTCGTCCAGAGAATGAAGGACTATCCGGTCACCATTGCGGAGCTTTCCCGTTTCCGCTCGGAGACCCAGCAGAAGGAGACAATAAAGCGGCTGCAGCAGGGGCTGGTGGATATCGTGATCGGAACTCACAGGGCTCTGTCAAGTGATGTGAAATTCAAGGACCTGGGCCTTCTGATCATCGATGAGGAGCAGCGGTTCGGCGTCCGCCACAAGGAAAAGATCAAGCAGATGAAGAAAAACGTGGATGTGCTTTCTCTTTCTGCCACACCCATTCCCCGGACCCTCCACATGAGCCTGGTCGGCATCCGAGACATGAGTGTCCTGGAAGAGGCGCCGATCGACCGTCAGCCCATCCAGACCTTTGTCTTTGAATATAACGAGGAAATGATCCGGGAGGCCATTGCCAGGGAGCTGTCCAGGGACGGCCAGGTCTATTTCGTTACCAACCGGGTCCGGAATATAGCGGATGTAGCTGCCCGGATCCAGGAGCTTGTGCCGGAGGCCACGGTGGCTTATGCTCACGGCCAGATGAACAAGAACGATCTGGAAGAGATTATGGCGCGCTTCTTAAACCAGGAGATTGATATCCTGGTCGCTACCACCATTATTGAGATCGGCCTGGATATTCCAAACGTCAATACCATCATTATCAGCGATGCTGACCGCATGGGACTTTCCCAGCTTTATCAGCTGAGAGGACGGGTCGGCAGAAGCTCGAGGACCGCCTATGCCTTCTTCCTTTATAAGAAGGACAAGATCCTGAAAGAGGATGCCGAGAAGCGGCTTTCTGCCATCCGGGAATTTACGGACTTAGGATCCGGCTTCAAGATCGCCATGCGGGACCTGGAAATCCGCGGGGCAGGCAATATGCTCGGAAAAGAGCAGCACGGCCACATGGAAGCGGTCGGCTACGACCTGTACTGCAAGATGCTGAATGAGGCGGTGAAGAAGGAAAAGGGCGAGGAGGTCGAGGAAGACTTCGATACCACGGTTGAGATCGATCTGGATGCCTATATCCCGACGGCCTATATTTCGGATGAAATGCAGAGGCTGGATATCTATAAGAGAATTGCTGGCATCCGGAACGAAGAGGATGCTTCGGAAATCTATGATGAGCTGATCGACCGCTACGGGGAACCGCCGCGCTCTGTGGAGAATCTGGTGGAGATCGCAAAGCTCAGAAGTTATGCGAGACATGCCTATATCACGGAAATGCGGCAGACCAAGGATATGCTCCGCATTGTCCTCTATAAGAAGGCAAGGCTTGATGTGGCAAAGCTTCCTTTGGTCGAGGATCGGTTTGCGCCTTATGTCCGCTTCCTCATGGCCGGAAAGAACGGGCCGGAATTCGATTACTACTACCGGATGGATTCGAGAATCAAGAAGAGGGAGCCCCTGGACATCCTCAGAGAATTCGCTGACGGCCTCTATGAGCTGGCCGGTCAGGGACCGGAGAAGGAGGAATAAAGCGGGCCATCTGAATCTGCGGCCCGGGCGGACGGAGTGCCGGCGGCCGGATGAACAGAGCAGAGTGGCCGGCGGTATGAGCCGAAGCGGTTGAATAAGCCGGAGGAAACGGATATAATACTGAATAATGCCCTTATGGCGCCAGAAGCCTTTGAATGAATTTTGAAAGGCTTTTACAGGAATTCTTCAGAAAAATTTTCTGAAAATTTCAGAGGCGGCCAGGGGATGGAATGCTATTAGATCAGAAACGAGGAGAGACAGACATGTTTTCAAAGAAGAGAGGCGCTGCTTTACTTTTAGCAGGATGTCTCACTGCAGCAGCATTTACAGGCTGCAGCTTTACAGATAATCAGGCACTGGTGAAAATTGACGGCGGAAAAGACAAGATTACCTACGGCTATGCGAATTTCAACGCCAAGCTGACCCAGGCAATGTACGATGTCTTCTATAAGACTTCCTATGAGTCCAGCTATGAGAATCTCTGGACCCAGGCTTCCGAGACCGGAAAGGGCACTATGGAGTCCGTCACCAAGTCCCAGATCCTTGATGAAATCAAGACCGCCTATTATCTGACAGAGAATGCCAAGGACTATGGGGTTTCGCTGACATCGGATGAAAAGAAAGAGATCAAGAAAACCGCCAGGACCTTTATGAAGGAAAACTCCAAGGCTGCAAAGAAACAGCTGGGCGCCAAGGAAGAATATGTCGAGCGCTACCTCGAGGATCAGCTTTATACCCAGAAGATGGAGGCTGCCATTGAGGCCAAGGCTGATACCACGGTGACGGATGAAGAAGCCAATATGAAGACCATTCATTTTGTTTATTTCTCCGATCAGGTTTCAACCGGAAGCGATGGCAACCTGAATGTCCCTTCGGATGATGATATTGCCAAATCCAAGGCAGCTGCCGAAGCCATTGCAGCCGCTTCTGATTTTGATTCTGCAGTTACCGCAAACGGCGGAAGCGTAGAGACCTACAGCTATGATGCGGCCGATCTGAAGAAGGCAAAGAAGAAGGGAACCGTTACGATCTCCAGCGGAAGCAGTCTTCCCTATGATGTTCTGAAGGCAGTCGACGGACTGTCAGACGGACAGTCGACAGATGTCGTCTATGTAAAGAACAGCGGCTACTATGTGGCCTATATGAATGCGACAACAGACCAGGAAAAGACGGAATCCAACCGAACCAGCCTTCAGACGGAGAAGAAGACTGACTATTATGAAAGTACTTTAAAGAAGATGGAGGCCAAGTCCACATGGAAGCTGAACAAGTCCCTGTGGAAGAAGGTACGCTTTATCAACCGTTTCAAGGGTACTCTGATTGACCAGTCCACGGATTCCAAGTCTTCGACAGACAGCACGGGCTCCACTGACACAAGCACAGGCACTGACAGCAGCACCGACAGTTCAACAGGAACGACTTCGATTACGAATTCAACGTCATCGGATTCTACCGGAAATTAAAAAATCACTTGCAAAGCGGGTAGAGGATGCTATAATCTTTTGCGTTTGGTTCAAGCGAAAGGAAAAAACTATGGAACAGTATGTGATCAAGGGCGGAAATCCCCTGACCGGAGAAGTTGAGATCGGCGGAGCAAAGAATGCGGCCCTGGCTATTATTGCGGCTGCCGTTATGACAGATGACACTGTCCGTCTGTCAAATGTTCCGGATGTCAGAGATGTGAATGTTCTCCTGGGAGCAATCGAGGATATCGGTGCGGTTGTAAAGCGGCCGGAGAAGCACGTCGTTGAGATCAACGGCTCAACTATCCACAGCTTGTCTGTAGATTACGATTATATCAAGAGAATCCGCGCCTCTTATTATCTTCTGGGCGCTCTCTTAGGCAAATATCATAAGGCAGAGGTTGCTCTGCCGGGCGGCTGCGATATCGGAAGCCGGCCAATTGACCTCCATATCAAGGGCTTCCGCGCCCTGGGAGCCAGTGTGGATATCAGCTACGGACTGATTTCAGCCCATGCCGACCGCCTGGTGGCCAACCATATTTACCTGGATAAGGTGTCCGTAGGCGCTACGATCAATATCCTGATGGCAGCCTCCCTGGCAGAGGGAAAGACCATCATCGACAACTGCGCCCGTGAGCCCCATGTCGTAGACGTGGCAAACTTCCTGAACAGTATGGGAGCCGATATCCGCGGAGCCGGTACCGAGTCCATCCGTGTCAACGGTGTCAAGCATCTGCATGGAACGGAATATTCCGTCATTCCGGACATGATCGAGGCCGGAACCTTTATGTGCGCTGTCGCTGCGACAGGCGGAGATGTTACCATCCGAAATGTCATCCCCAAGCATCTGGAGGCAACAACCGCCAAGCTCGTGGAAGCCGGATGTCAGGTTGTGGAATATGATGATGCAGTAAAGGTCATTGCCAAGGGCAGACTCAGGCATACCCAGGTTGCAACGCTTCCCTATCCCGGATTCCCGACGGATATGCAGCCCCAGATGACCGTTGTCCTGGGCATTGCAGAGGGAACCTCGGTTGTAACCGAGAGCATCTGGGAAAACCGCTTTAAGTATGTGGATGAGCTGGCCCGTATGGGAGCCAATATTCAGGTGGAGGGCACCGTTGCCATTGTTAACGGCGTCGATCATTATACAGGAGCCCGGGTTCAGTCGCCGGATTTAAGAGCCGGTGCGGCCCTGGTTATTGCCGGCCTGGCAGCAGACGGCATCACGGTTGTGGATGATATCTACTATATCCAGAGAGGCTATGAGTCCTTTGCAGAGAAGCTTCAGGGACTGGGTGCCCAGATCGAGCAGGTATCGAGCGAGCATGAGATTCAGAAGTTCAAGCTCAAGGTCTCTTAAGACCATACAAACGCAAGTTTATGTATATTGAAAAAGCGCCTTGCGGGGTGTAGATTCTTTATCGTAAGTTAAGTATAGAAAATTTCATATACAGAAGTTCCTTTATTCAGAGTGGTGGAGATACAGAGGATCAGAGAAACCACGGCAACCCCGACGCAAGTGAGAAAGGTGCCAACCTGAGCGAGAAATCGAACAATGAGGGAATTTTCTATTCTTTATTGATCTGGTCCGCCGAACTTTGCATCAGGCGGATTTTTTATGCCAAAAGGAGAAAAAAATGGAAAAGAGACTTTTCACATCAGAGTCCGTTACAGAAGGACATCCCGACAAGGTCTGCGATGCAATTTCTGACGCAATCCTGGATGCCTGCATGGAGCAGGATCCCATGAGCCGTGTTGCCTGCGAAACCGCAGCCTGCACCGGTTTCGTCCTGGTAACCGGAGAAATCACGACCAAGGCCAAGCTGGATATCCCCGCGATCGTTCGTAAGACCGTAAATGAGATCGGCTACAACGATGCAAAGACTGGATTCGACGGCAATACCTGCGCTGTTCTGGTCGCTCTGGATCAGCAGTCCGCTGATATCGCCATGGGTGTTGACAAGGCTCTGGAAGCTAAGGCAGGTGAGCTGAAGGATGATCTGGATACCGGTGCCGGCGACCAGGGAATGATGTTCGGCTATGCTACCAACGAGACTGAGGATTATATGCCTTACCCGATCAACCTTGCCCACAAGCTGGCAAAGCGTCTGACCGATGTTCGTAAGGACGGTACCCTGAAGTATCTTCGCCCGGACGGAAAGACTCAGGTTTCTGTAGAATATGATGAGAACGGAAAGCCCAGCCGTCTGGAAGCTGTTGTCCTTTCCACTCAGCATGATGAGGATGTCACTCAGGAGCAGATCCATGAGGATATCAAGAAGTATGTCTTCGATCCGATCCTTCCGAAGGAGCTGGTTGACGACAAGACCAAGTTCTTCATCAATCCGACCGGACGTTTCGTTATCGGCGGACCTCACGGTGATGCAGGTCTGACCGGACGTAAGATCATTGTAGATACCTACGGCGGAATGGCACGTCACGGCGGCGGAGCCTTCTCCGGCAAGGACTGCACCAAGGTTGACCGTTCTGCAGCCTATGCAGCCCGTTATGTTGCAAAGAATATCGTTGCAGCAGGTCTGGCTGACCGCTGCGAGATCCAGCTTTCCTATGCAATCGGTGTTGCCGAGCCGACTTCCATTAATGTGGATACCTTCGGAACCGGTAAGCTTTCCGATGAGAAGCTGGTTGACATTGTTCGCGAGAACTTCGACCTTCGTCCGGCAGGAATCATCAAGATGCTGGATCTTCGCCGTCCCATCTACCGTCAGACCGCAGCTTACGGCCACTTCGGAAGAAATGACCTGAACCTGCCCTGGGAGGCCCTGAATAAGGTTGATGATCTGAAGAAGTATCTGTAAGGTCAGATCGTTCATGCTATAATAAACGGAGCTGCGGGAAGCCGCGGCTCCGTTTTTTTAAAAGAAAGTTTCATCAAAGGCCGGATCCATGAAAGAACCGGCTCTGACTCAGGGGAGGCGGCAGCTTGAAACTTAAGACCAGACTGATCATCTCTATATGCATTATCCTTTTTGTGCCCTTTATTCTGGCTACATGCGCTGTCGGGATTGTCCACTTCGTCCGGACCCAGAACAATGAGAACTATACGGTCGAGGGCAGCTACAGCTATCTGGCCGGCTTGGTGCAGAATATGGATGAAAAGTCCGATGAGGTTTATGGGGACCTGGAGACCTGGATCAGCGATGATCAGAGCCGGGCCCTGGATCAGGCAGCCTTAAAGAAAATGAATCAGGAGACCCGGGACAAGGGCTTTTCCTATCTCCTGGTTCGGATTGACGGAAAGATCTTCTATAACGGCTCCGGCTCCAAGGACCAGACCATAAAGACCGGCCAGCTGCCCCCTTACGGAGCCAATTCGCCGACGGCCAAGATTATCATTTATTTAAGTCAGCAGGAGCCGGCTCTCCTTCGTCAGATTGACTTCAGCACGGAGGACGGCAGGCAGTGCAGCGTCTTTATGGTGACGACCTCCAGGTCCATTCTGCCAGGGGCCAAAAAAGCCGCTCTGGATGTCATTATTTCCATTTTCCTTATCCTGATTCTGACCGCCATCATTCTGGTGGGCTGGACCTATCAGGGAATCGTCCCGCGGCTGAAGACACTGGTGAAGGCGGCCGGTGAAATCCGCGAGGGCGAGCTGGACCATCCCCTGGACGTGAGCGGCAGCGATGAGATCAGCGAGCTCTTCCGGGCCTTTGAGGATATGCGGAAGCGCCTGCAGGCTGTATCCATAGAAAAGATGCATAATGATGAGGAGCAGAGACAGCTCATTGCAAATATAGCCCATGACCTGAAAACCCCGATCACGGCCATCAAGGGCTATGCAGAAGGCCTCCGGGACGGCGTGGCAAAGACGCCGGAAAAGCAGGCCCTTTATCTTGGAACCATCTGCAACAAGGCCAATGAGATGAATGCTCTGATCAACGAGCTGACCCTCTATTCCAAGATTGATATGAACAAGGTTCCCTATAATTTCCAGAGCCTGAACGTGAAGAACTTCTTCATGGACTGCGCGGAAGAGGTGGGCATGGATCTGGAGAGCCAGAAAATTGAATTTACCTACTACAATTATGTGAATGACAATGTCAATATTATTGCCGATCCCGAACAGCTGGAACGGGTTATCCACAATATCATCGGTAATTCGGTCAAGTATATGGGAGATCGGCCGGGCGTCATAGAGCTTCGGGTCCGCGATGTAGGAGACTATATTCAGGTGGAGATCGAGGACAATGGCCGGGGCATTTCCGCCAGGGATCTGCCCTATATTTTCGACCGGACCTTCCGGGCGGATGCTTCGAGAAATTCCAATGTCGGAGGATCCGGTATCGGCCTTTCGATTGTAAAGAAAATTATTGAGGATCACGGCGGCAATATCTGGGCCACCAGTAAGGAAGGCGTGGGAACCGTCATGTATTTTGTCCTGCGGAAGGACCTGACGGGAGTAAAGGAGGCAAAGAATGAACAAGATTCTGATCATAGAGGATGAAGTGGCAATCGCCGAGTTGGAAAAGGACTATCTGGAGCTCAGCGACTTCTCTGTGGATATTGAAAATGACGGAAAAAAGGGTCTGGACCGGGCCCTGAGCGGAAATTACGACCTTTTTATCCTGGACCTCATGCTGCCGGGCATGGACGGCTTCGAGATCTGCGAACGGATCCGTGAAAATACCGATAAACCGGTCATCATGGTCAGCGCCAGAAAGGAAGACATCGACAAGATCCGCGGCCTGGGGCTGGGAGCGGACGACTATATCACCAAGCCTTTCTCGCCCGGAGAGCTGGTTGCCCGGGTCAAGGCCCATCTCCAGCGCTATGAGCGTCTGACCGCCCAGGGCATCGCCCGGCAGAACAATGATATCCTTCATGTCCGCGGACTGAAGATCGACCGGACCTCTCACCGGGTCTGGGTTCAGGGCGAGGAGAAGCAGCTGACCCAGAAGGAATATGAGCTTCTGACTTTCCTGGCCGAGCATCCCAATCATGTCTTCTCCAAGGCCGAGCTATTCAAGAGGATCTGGAATATGGATTCGATCGGGGATATTGCGACCGTTACGGTTCATATCAAGAAGATCCGTGAGAAAATCGAAGCGGACAAGAACAATCCCCAGTACATTGAAACCATCTGGGGTGTCGGCTACCGCTTTAAAATGTAAGGCGTACAAAAGAGATGAGGACACCGAGGATTATACAGGAAAATAAGGATTTCCTGATCGTTTATAAGCCGGCCGGCATGGCCTCCGAAACAGCCCGCGTCACAGAGATGGATCTGGAGACCTGGCTTTTAAACTACCGCAGAAAGAAGGGCGAAGCGGCAGAGATCCATCTGATCGAGCGCCTGGATCAGCCGGTGGATGGGCTCCTTCTGGCGGCCAAGACAAAGAAGGCTGCGGCTGAACTCTCCAATCTGCAAAGGAAGGGCCTTTTAGAAAAGACCTACCAGGCTCTGGTCTCTCCTTATTTCCGGTCAAAGGAGGCCGCCGGATTATCAGAAGAAGGAGAAATGCTGGCTTCGGAGGGAAGACTCACGGATTTCCTGAAGAAAAATCTCCGGAAGCGCATGGCAGAGATTGCAGAATCATCGGATCCGGCAGCGAAGAAGGCTGTCCTCGATTACAAGGTATTAAAAAGCCGGTCGAATCAGCGCCAGACGACCTGCCTTGTGGAGGTCCGCCTCATAACCGGCCGCTTCCATCAGATCCGGGCCCAGTTTTCTTCCCGGGGCTGGCCCATCGTCGGGGACCGGCGTTACGGCGGAAGACCGGCCCGGCGGCTGTGTCTTTCTTCGGTACGCCTTATATTTCCCTGGAAGGGCGAAACCGTATCGGCTGAGATCAAGCCGGATTTCTGTGAGAAAATCTGAAGCTATGGCGGGAATTGAATGAAAAGGAAAGCCTGTGGCAGAAACCGGGTCAGAAAATGAAATTCCGGAAAGTGAATTAGAAGTGAATTAGATCGAAAAAATGCCGGAAAGGCGGAAATATGCCAGGATCCGGGCGCGGATTCTTGACAAGAAAAAGAAAGCTTTCTAAAATAGATAAGCTAGTCTACAGTCGAAGAAAAGATTGGACTATGAACCATAAATAACTAAAGAAACCTGTATTTCAGAGGAGAAACGAAGATCATGGCTGAGAAAAAACTCGTGGCAGAGATCACTTCCATGGATGAAGATTTCACCCAGTGGTATACCGATGTCTGCATCAAGGCAGACCTGATTGCCTATTCCCATATCAAGGGATTCATGGTAATCAAGCCTTACGGATATGCAATTTGGGAAAACATGCAGAAGCTTCTGGATGACCGTTTTAAGAAGACCGGCGTGGAAAATGTATACATGCCTCTTCTGATCCCGGAGAGCCTCCTTGCCAAGGAAGGTGAACTGGTCAATGGCTTTGCTCCGGAGGTTGCCTGGGTTACGGCAGGCGGTACCGAGCCCCTGACCGAGCGTCTGGCCATCCGCCCTACATCGGAAACTGTTTTCTCCGATTTCTATAAGGATGACGTGCATTCCTACCGGGATCTGCCCAAGCTCTATAATCAGTGGTGCTCTGTTGTCCGCTGGGAGAAGGAGACCCGTCCTTTCTTACGTTCCCGTGAATTCCTCTGGCAGGAGGGTCATACCATCCATGCCACCAAGGAAGAGGCCGAGCAGAGAACCCAGGATATGCTGAATCTATATGCAGACTTCCTGGCCAACGATATGGCCATTCCGACCATCAAGGGCCAGAAGACCGAGAAGGAGAAGTTTGCCGGCGCCGAGGCCACCTATACCGTCGAGGCTCTGATGCATGACGGCCGTGCCCTCCAGTCCGGAACCAGCCATTTCTTCGGACAGAAGTTCAGCCAGGCTTATGACATTACCTTTACCGATAAGGACAACAAGCTGAAATATGTATGGCAGACCTCCTGGGGCACAACTACCCGTATGATCGGCGCCATGATCATGGTTCACGGCGACAACCGGGGACTTGTCATTCCTCCTCATATCGCTCCCATCCAGGTCGACATCGTTCCTATCCAGCAGAGGAAGGAAGGCGTTCTGGACAAGGCTTATGAGATCCGCGATCTTCTGACGGAAAAGGGCTTCAAGGTCAAGGTCGATGATACCGACAAGAGTCCGGGATTCAAGTTCGCCGAGCAGGAAATGCGGGGCATTCCTGTAAGAATCGAGATCGGACCCAGAGATATCGAGGCCGGAAAGTGCATGATCTGCAGAAGAGATACCCTGGAGAAATTCGAGGCACCTCTGGACGGCCTTGAAAAGACCGTTGCCGATCTTCTGGAAACCATTCAGAAGGATATGCTGAAAAAGGCCAAGGCTCATATGGATGAAATGACCTATGAAGCCAGAACCACCGAGGAATTCAAGAAGCATTTCGAGAACCAGCTGGGCTTCGTGGAAGCCATGTGGTGCGGAGACCAGGCCTGCGAGGACAAGATCAAGGAAGACTTGGGCGTTACCAGCCGCTGCATTCCTTTTGTACAGAAGAACCTGTCCGGAACCTGCGTATGCTGCGGCAGGCCGGCAAAGAAGATGGTCATCTGGGCAAAGGCATATTAATCAGGAGTTTGGCTTTGCTTATGGAAATGAAACTGCCTCTTAGTGTTGCAAATATCATAAGGGAGCTGGAAGCGCACGGACACGAAGCCTATGCAGTAGGCGGCTGTGTCCGTGACTGCATTCTGGGGAAAATTCCCAAGGACTGGGATATTACGACCTCGGCAAAGCCCGAGGAGGTCAAGGCTGTTTTCCCGAAGACCATCGATACCGGCATCCGGCACGGGACCGTGACCGTCATGATCGACCATGTGGGCTATGAAGTGACCACCTACCGGGTGGACGGCGTCTATAAGGACGGCCGCCATCCGGAGTCGGTGACCTTTACGCCAAGTCTCCTGGAGGACCTGAAGCGGAGAGACTTTACCATCAATGCCATGGCCTATAATCCGAAGACCGGTCTGGTGGATGCCTTTGACGGCCGAAAGGACCTGGCGGAGGGAATCATCCGCTGTGTCGGAGAGCCGGAAAAACGCTTTTCCGAGGATGCCCTCCGCATGATGCGGGCCATCCGCTTTGCCGCCCGCTTCGGCTTTGAAATCGAGGAAGAAACCTACCGGGCCATCCGCGATCTGGCGCCGACCCTGTCCAAGGTCAGCATGGAACGGATCCGGGATGAATTTGAGAAGACCATCTGCTCTGACCATCCGGAACGGATTCGGGACCTCTATGAGACGGGACTTCTTTCCGCCTTCCTCCCCGAATGGAAGGCCATGGAGGAAACCGACCAGCATACGGTTCACCACTGCTATAATGTGGCCGGCCACACCATTGAAGTCATGCGGAATATACCGGCCGAGAGACATCTCCGTCTGGCAGCCCTTCTTCACGACGTGGACAAGCCGGCCTGCGAACGGATTGATAAAAAGGGCATTTCTCATTTTGACGGCCATCCCGAGATGGGAGCCATAGATGCCGGAAAAATCTTAAGAAGGCTCCGCTATGACAACGATACGATAAAAAGGGTCGTAAACCTGATCCGCTGGCATGATGAGAGACCGGCCCCTACGGATCAGAATATCCGCATTCTGGCAGCGGAAGCCGGAAAGGAGGCCTTCCCCGACCTTCTTCTTCTGAAACGGGCGGATACCCTGGGACAGAGTACCTATAAGAGAGAGGAAAAGCTGGCCTATATTGACCGCCTGGAACAAGGCTTTCAGGGAATCATCGAAAGAGGAGATCCCCTGTCCGTTAAGGATCTGGCTGTCAGTGGAAAGGATCTGATCGATCTTGGCATTCCCCAGGGAAAGGAAGTCGGCCGGATCTTAAGAATCCTTCTAGAAAAAACCATAAAGGATCCGGACCTGAACAGAAGAGAGATCCTTCTGGACCTGGCCTCCCGAGAACTGCAGGGAAATTCCGGGAAAAACTCGTAAAGAAGTTCGGAAAGTTCTGAAAAAGGTCTGCGGGAAAAAGACACGGGAAAGAAGCCCGGAAGATGTATTGAAATATATACCTCTTTGGGGTCCGGTGTGGTAAGATAAAACTGCTGAAACAGGCGGAACTTTCTTGTGAAACAGAAGAAATGCCCGCTTCAGTGCATCAAGTCAATGATTTACATTCAGGAGGGAATTATGGGCTATAAGGAAACTTATAATGAGTGGCTGAATGATCCTTACTTCGATGAGAAGACCAAGGAGGAACTCAGAGGAATCGCTGGAGATGAGAAGGAAATCGAGGACCGTTTCTACAGGGATCTGGAATTCGGTACCGCCGGTCTCCGCGGAATCATCGGTGCAGGCACCAACCGCATGAACGTCTATACGGTCCGGAAGGCAACCCAGGGTCTTGCCAATTATATCAACAAGGTCAACAAGGGCGGACAGGGCGTTGCCATTTCCTATGATTCCCGTCATATGTCTCCGGAATTTGCTGATGAGGCTGCACTCTGCCTGGCAGCAAACGGCATCAAGGCCTATGTTTTCGAATCTCTTCGTCCGACACCGGTTCTGTCTTTTGCCGTCCGCTATCTGAAGGCAGCTGCCGGCATCAATATTACAGCCAGCCACAATCCCAAGGAATACAACGGCTATAAGGTTTACTGGGAGGACGGCGCCCAGATCACACCGCCTCACGATACCGGTATCATGGATGAGGTCCGTGCCGTAAAGGACTTCAGCGAAGTCAGGACCATGGACAAGGCAGAGGCTGAAAAGAAAGGCCTCTATATCACGATCGGCAAGGATGTCGATGACGCCTATGACAAGGAAGTCCGTTCCGTTGTCATCCATCAGGACTGCATCGACAAGGTCGGAAAAGACATTAAGATCGTTTACAATCCTCTTCACGGCACAGGGAATATTCCTGTCAGGAGAGTTCTGAAGGAACTGGGCTTCCCCAATGTCTATGTCGTACCGGAACAGGAAAAGCCGGACGGAGACTTCCCTTCTGTTTCCTATCCGAATCCTGAGAATCCCGAGGCCTTCGTTCTCGGCGAAAAGCTTGCCAAGGAGATCGGCGCAGATCTGATCCTGGCTACCGACCCCGACGCCGACCGTCTCGGCGTTCATGTCCTGGATTCCAAGACCGGCGAGTATCATGCTCTGACCGGAAACATGTCCGGCTGCCTGATCGGCTATTATATCCTGAGCCAGAAGCTGGCTGTCAATGGCAGCCTTCCCAAGGACGGAGCCTTCATCCGTTCGATCGTAACCACCAACATGGCAGATGCCATTGCAGCTTATTTCCATGTTCAGCTGATCGAGGTTCTGACCGGATTCAAGTGGATCGGACAGAAGATCCTGGAATTCGAGAAGACCGGAAAGGGAACCTACCTCTTCGGTATGGAAGAGAGCTACGGCTGCCTGCCCGGAACCTATGCAAGAGACAAGGATGCCGTTGCCGCATCCATGGTTCTCTGCGAGGCTGCAGCATATTATAAGACCAGAAACATGACCCTCTGGGATGCAATGCTGGAAATGTATGAGAAGTTCGGCTATTACCGCGATGAGGTAAGCTCCGTAACTCTGGCCGGCAAGGAAGGCATCGAGAAGATCGGTGCTATCATGGAAGAGCTCAGGAACAATGCACCTGCAAAGGTCGGCGCCTATACCGTTGAGAAGATCCGTGATTACGAGAAGGATACCATCCGTGACCTTGCAACGAACGAGGTTCAGCCGACCGGTCTTCCCAAGTCCAATGTTCTCTACTATGAGCTGTCTGACGGAGCATGGCTCTGCATCCGTCCGTCCGGCACCGAGCCCAAGATCAAATTCTATTTCGGCGTCCGCGGATCCTCGATGGAAGATGCCCTGAAACAGGAAAAAGAGATGAAAGAAGCCCTGGATGCCCTGGTAAAGCCATTAATCTAGGCTTTTTATGGCTCCTTTTCTTGACAATCTTATGGGAAACCTTTATAAGTAGAGAAGAGGTTAAACCGCGGGGAGTACTGCGGAAATATCTAATCACTATTATTGAAAAATAGGAGGAAGTAAAAATGAATAAGTCTGAATTAGTAGCAGCAATTGCTGAGAAGGCTGAGCTTTCCAAGAAGGACGCTGAGAATGCACTCAAGGCATTCACAGACGTTGTTGCTGATGAGCTGAAGAAGGGCGAGAAGATCCAGCTGGTTGGCTTCGGTACTTTCGAAGTATCCGAGAGAGCAGCTCGTACCGGACGCAATCCTCAGACCGGAGATGAGATGAAGATTCCTGCATCCAAGGCTCCCAAGTTCAAGGCAGGCAAGGCTCTGAAGGATATCGTTAACGGCTGATATCTTTAGACAGACTGATTCTGACAGGCCCAAGGGTATTTCCTTTGGGCCTGATTTTTTGTTATGATAAGGGAGGATCGCGAGAGCGCATAGTGCAAAGCGGATCCGCTTATCATTTTTTAGTGTTCAGCAGAGTGAAAGAGGTAGATGAAATGGCAGAGAATGAAGCCAAAACCATGCGCCTTGACAAATTTCTCAAAATTTCAAGAATTATAAAGAGAAGAACCGTGGCCAATGAGGCCTGCGATGCCGGACGGGTTCAGGTCAATGGCAGACCGGCCAAGGCGTCGGTTCAGGTAAGGCCGGGGGATACCATAGAAATCGCATTCGGAAATAAAACCGTGAAGGCAGAGGTCCTGGATGTGAAGGAATCCATCCGGAAGGAAGATGCGGAGAAGATGTTCCGTTATCTCTGATTTATTTGCTGTTTTGAAAGGACAAGTTATGTCAGAAGCACCAAAGACAAATACACTTGTAAAAAAACAGAAGAGAAGACGGAGAGCCGCCAGGCTCTTTGCCACGATCACGACGGTTTTTCTGGCTTTCGTACTGACCATTCAGATGGTCTCTCTTTATCAGAAAAAGAAGTCCTATGAACAGAAGGAGGCTGCCCTCCAGTCGGAAAAGTCAGATCTCGAGGAAGAGGCCAAGGCCCTGAAGGGCTATGAGGAATATACGAAGACCTCGGAATATGTGGAAGATACGGCAAAGAGCAAGCTGGGAATGGTTCATGAGAATGAGATCATTTTCCGGGAGAAGAAATAATGGCGGAAGAAAGCGGTCAGGATTTTCCGGACAGAGAAAAAAGACAGGACAGAACCTGCCCCCTCCATCCTCTGGAAAGAAGGGTCAGGGATTTTATCCGGGAGGAGGGACTCCTGGATCCGGACCACAGACTGATCCTGGCTGCCGTATCGGGCGGCGCGGATTCGGTGGCCCTTCTTCGGATTCTTTCCGCCCTTCGGGAAGAGGAAAATCTGACCCTTTATGCGGTACATGTGGAACATGGAATTCGAGGTGAAGAGAGCCGGCAGGATCAGGCCTTTGTAGAAAGGCTCTGCCAGGCTCTCTCTGTGCCTCTTAAGGTTTTTTCAGTGGATGCCCCGGCCTATGCAAAGGAGAAGAAAAAGTCTCTGGAAGAGGCGGCCAGGGAACTCCGCTATCAGGCCTTCTATGAGGCGGAAAGAGATCTGCCGGCTCAGGGCCGGATCGCCGTGGCCCATCACCGGGATGACAATGCGGAGACGGTTCTCCTCCAGATGATCCGGGGAACCGGCTGGCGGGGCCTCTGCGGGCTGAAGCCGCTTTCGGACCGGATCATCCGGCCCCTTCTCTGCACCAGCCGCCGGGAAATCGAAGCCTATCTTAAGGATCTGAATCAGCCCTACCGGACCGACCGGACCAATCTGGACACTTCGATTCCAAGAAACCGGATCCGCCGGGAGGTCATGCCCCTTCTGTCCTCCATCAATGAACAGGCCGCTCTTCATATCAGCCAGACCGCAGAGGTCATGCGGAGAATGAGCCGGGACCGGGAAGAGGAGATCCGGCGGATGGAGGAGACCATCGAATATCGGAAAGAGAGAAAGGGAGACCGAAGCGGACTCTTTCCTTCGGAAATCCCCCTGGCGGATCAGGCAGAGGTTCCGCCCCTCTTCCGAAAGAGGCTTTCTGCCCTGGATCGGGACAGTCAGAGGCAGGAGGTCCTTCTTCTCTGGTACCGTACCTATATGAAAGGCAGTGGTAAGGATGTGGGAAGAAGCCATATCTTAAAAACTCTGGAGCTTTCGGAAGAGAAGGGAAACCACAGCTGGCTTCTGCCCCACGGCTACTGCCTTCGGGTCGAGGGAAGCCTGATCTATCTATGGAAAAGCCGGGATCGGTCTATATTTCTCCATGAGAAAGGCAGACCCCTCCTGGCATCCGGGGAAAACCTTCTTCTTCCGCATCTGTCGGCGGGAGAGAAAAGAGACTTTTCCTTGGCCGGCGGAAGGCTGGAAATCAGCCTGACGGAGAGGAAAAAAGGACCGGTGGAGCCGGTATTCAAAATGGCTTCGGCCTATACGAATTATCTCGATTATGATATGATAAGTGACAATCTTAGGATTCGCGGACGAATGCCGGGGGACCGGATCGCACTTTCGGCTTCGGGCGGACATCGGAAACTGAAGGACTTCTTTATGGATCAGAAGATACCGAGGGAGGAGAGGGACCGGATTCCCCTTCTCTGCAGCGGATCGGATGTCCTTCTGGTTATGGGCTTCCGTCTGGCTTCGGATGTATGGATCCGGGAAGATACGAGATTGGTATTAAGGATCAGTTGGAGAGAGGCAGATTCATGAGTGAGAAAATAAGTGTGATGCTTTCGGAAGAGGATCTGGATAAGAGAATCCGGGAACTCGGAGCACAGATCAGCAAGGACTATGAAGGACAGGAAATCCTTCTTGTGGGTGTTCTTAAAGGAGCGGCCTTCTTCTGTACAGAGCTTGCCAAGAGAATTACCGTGCCGGTGATCATCGACTTTATGGCGACCAGCTCTTACGGAAGCGGAACCGTGTCCTCCGGTGAGGTTAAGGTTACAAAGGAGCTGGACACCGATGTCTCCGGCAAGAATGTCCTGATCGCAGAGGATATCATCGACAGCGGAAATACTCTGTCCTTCCTTCTTAAATATTTTACAGAGAAAGGAGCCAAGAGCGTCCGTCTGGCTGCTATGCTTGACAAGCCGGACCGGAGAGAGGTCGATGTCCATGTGGACTATACGGGCTTTACCATTCCGGATGAATTTGTTGTAGGCTATGGACTGGATTATGATCAGAGATACCGCAATCTGCCCTATATCGGCGTCCTGAACCTGGATGACTGAAAAAGTAAAAGAATGGGAGAAAAACAGTGAATCAGAGAAGAAGCTGGGGAATTTATATCCTCTTTCTTGTCCTTTTGGCTGCTGTGTGGTTTGCTTCTTCTGCGAGACATACGACAGGCATCAGTAAAACGGCCTATGAAAAGGACCTGAAGAATGGCAATATGACGTCTGTCGAAATCCGGCAGAATCAGGAGGTGCCGACCGGCGCCGTATCCTACGAGGCATCGGATTCCGGAGACAGCCGGATCTATTATGTTTCCGATGTGAAGGAAGCAGAGGAGGAGCTGGACGATGCGGACATCTCCTACCAGATCAGTGATGTCAAGGACAGCAGCTGGATGACCGTCCTTCTGCCGGTGCTTCTGACAGGAATCTTCTTTGTGGTCTTTCTTTTCCTCCTGAGCGGCATCCAGGCCAGATCCATGAATGGAGACGGCGGGGCCGGACGGATGGCAAATTTTGGAAAAAGCCATGCCAAGCTGACCCATCCGGAGGATTCCAAGATCCATTTCAGCGATGTGGCCGGTCTGCATGAGGAAAAGGAACAGATGAAGGAGGTCGTGGACTTCCTCAAGGATCCGGAGAAATATACGAAGATCGGAGCCCGGATTCCCAAGGGCATGCTTCTTGTGGGCCCTCCCGGAACCGGTAAGACCCTTCTGGCCAAGGCCATTGCCGGAGAAGCCGGCGTGCCCTTCTTCTCTATTTCCGGTTCGGATTTTGTGGAAATGTTTGTCGGCGTCGGAGCTTCCCGTGTCCGGGATCTCTTCTCGGAGGCCAAGAAGAATGCGCCCTGCATTGTCTTCATCGATGAAATCGATGCCGTGGCAAGAAAGAGAGGCGCAGGCCTGGGCGGTTCCCATGACGAGCGAGAGCAGACCCTGAACCAGATGCTGGTCGAAATGGACGGCTTTGATGTCAACACCGGCATAATTGTTCTGGCAGCCACCAACCGGGTGGATATTCTGGATCCTGCCATTATGCGTCCTGGCCGTTTTGACCGGAAGGTTTATGTCGGACGGCCGGATATCCGCGAGCGTGAGGAAATCCTCATGGTCCATGCCCGGAACAAGCCCCTGGGCGACGATGTGGATCTAACACAGATCGCCCAGACCACAGCCGGCTTTACCGGAGCCGATCTGGAGAATCTTCTCAATGAATCTGCCATCCGGGCCGCTGAAAACAATAAGAACTACATTACCATGGATGATATCAAGACCAGCTTTGTCAAAGTCGGCCTTGGAACCGAGAAGAGAAGTCGGATTATTTCCGAGAAGGAAAAGAAGATCACGGCCTATCACGAATCCGGCCATGCCATTCTCTTCCATCTCCTGCCGGATGTCGGACCGGTCTACACGGTATCCATCATTCCGACCGGAATGGGCGCCGCAGGCTATACCATGCCCCTTCCCGAGAAGGATGAGATGTTCCTTACCAAGAGTAAGATGCTCCAGGATATCGAGGTCTCCCTGGGCGGCCGTATCGCCGAGCAGCTGATCTTCGGCGATATCACGACCGGAGCCTCCAATGATATCAAGCAGGCAACAAGGACTGCAAGAGACATGGTTATGAAATATGGCATGTCCGACCATATCGGAACCATCTGCTATGAGGAAGAGGACGAAGAAGTCTTCCTCGGCAAGGACCTGGCCCATACCAAGCCTTACAGCGAAGAGATCGCAACCGAGATCGATAAGGAAGTGAAATCCATCATGGATCACTGCTATGCCAAGGCTACCGAGCTGATTCAGAGCCATATGGATGTCCTCCATGCATCCGCCAAGCTTCTTATGGAAAAAGAGAAGATCAACCGCCAGGAATTCGAGGCACTGTTCGAAAATGAGGGCGGGGCAGAAGCATAAAATGAGGAAAAGAAGGCTTTACAGGAACACAAATTAATGGAAAAGAGGGATAACTGAAAATATTGCACAAAAACAGACATCAATTTTTGTTAACATTGTGCAGACTTCTTTGCAGGGGCATGATAATATCATAATCGTAAAGACCCCCAATACATATAAATATTTTTACTACCCCCTATAAGTAAAAATACCTTCTCCAAGCAGCCGTGAGGCTGCTTTCTTTACGCGTATACTACGAGCGGAGCCGAAAAAGCCCCAGTCTCCGGGAGACACGCTTGCGTGTCGAGTCGTGAGGCCGGGGCTTTTTCGATTGCGCGACAGCGCGAAACGAAAGAATCGCGTCAGCGATTCTTGAGTGTCCGCTCGTAGAATCCTATACATTTCCGAAACGAAAACTTACGAATTGGTTTCCTGCAATAGACATCTGTGTTAAAATGTCTAATATTGGAGGAATAGCCTATGACGCGCGACGCGATATTCAGTGACGGCACAAATCTTTTTGTAACCCCCTGGGAACCCGAAGTGGGCGATACGGTGACAATCCGTCTCAGAGCTGCCGCAGGGGATGATCTGAGTGTGACCGTTCTTACACACTATGATGAAATTCCAATGAAAATTGAGGAGACGACAGATGTTTTCTCCTATTACAGCTGCAAGGTCCGACTGGGAGACAGCCCCTTCAGCTATATTTTCCATATCCGTGATCTAAACACAGACGAAGAGGCCTTCTTTGACCGCTACAGTCTCGTGGACCAGCCCCGCTGGCAGTATGCCTTCACCCTGGTACCCGGCTTTTCCACACCCGAGTGGATAAAGGGTGCCGTGATTTACCAGATCCTGGTGGACCGCTTCTATAACGGAGATCCGGAAAATGATGTCCAGACCAATGAGTATTACTATGTCGGACATATGGTCAACAAGATTGAGGACTGGAATCAGAAACCGGCAGATCTGGATGTCGGAAATTTCTACGGCGGCGATCTCGAAGGCGTAAGGCAGAAGATGTATTATCTGAAAAGCCTTGGCGTGGAAGTTATCTATTTCAATCCGCTTTTTGTCTCTCCGTCCAATCATAAGTATGATATCCAGGACTATGAGCATATTGATCCTCATTTCGGAAAAATTCCGGCCGACGGCGGAGCTGTTCTCGAGGACGATGACACCGACAACCGCCATGCAGAGCGCTATGTCGGCCGGGTGACCCGGGAGGAGAATCTCGAGGCCTCCAACCGCTTCTTCAGCGATTTTGTAGAGGAAGCCCATGCCAGAGGCATCCGGGTCATTCTGGACGGCGTCTTCAATCACTGTGGCTCCTTTAACAAATGGATGGACCGGGAACGAATCTATGAAAATCAGCCGGGCTACGCTCCGGGAGCTTATATTTCCGAAGACAGTCCCTATCACAATTACTTTGAATTTGAAAAGGGATCGGCCTGGCCCTATAACAAGGCCTATAACGGCTGGTGGGGCAATGACACCCTTCCCAAGCTGAATTACGAGGCCTGTCAGGAGCTGGAGGATCACATTCTTAAGATTGCCAGGATGTGGGTATCCGCTCCCTATTCGGCGGACGGCTGGCGGCTGGATGTGGCCGCGGATCTGGGCCACAGCGAAGCCTACAATCATTCCTTCTGGAAGAAATTCCGAAAGGCTGTGAAAGAGGCCAATCCCGATGCTGTGATTCTGGCCGAGCACTACGGAGATGCAAAAAACTGGCTCAAGGGTGATGAATGGGACACCATCATGAACTATGATGCCTTTATGGAGCCCGTGTCCTATTTCCTGACCGGCATGGAGAAGCACAGTGATGAATATGAGTCGGACATGTTGGGAGATGGGGAACGCTTCGAACTGACCATGCGCCATACCATGACGGAATTCCTGACACCGTCTCTCTATTCGGCAATGAACCAGCTGTCCAATCACGACCATTCGAGATTCCTGACCCGGACCAATCATAAGGTCGGACGGGTTCATAACCTCGGAAGCAAGGCTGCGGAAGAGGGCGTCAACAAGGCCGTACTGAAGGAAGGCACGCTGATGCTTCTGACCTGGCCGGGCGCACCCTGTATCTATTACGGTGATGAGGCCGGCGTCTGCGGCTTTACCGATCCGGACAGCCGGAGAACCTATCCCTGGGGTGCAGCGGATTACCATCTGCTCGACTTCCACAGAGATATGATCTTTCTTCATAAAAGCTGTCCGGCCCTCCGCACCGGAGCCTTCATTTTCATAAGGAGCGGAAGAAATCTGGTCAGCTACGGCCGTTTTACAGAAGATGAAAAGATCGTTGTCGCCGTGAACAGCGGGGCGGACCTCCTGGAAACGGATCTTCCGGTCTGGAAGGCAGAAGTGCCCATGAATGCCATCATGCACCAGCTCATGATGACCAATGCGGTCGGCTATTCCATCATGGATGTCCGGGTGCCTGTGACCGACGGAAACATTCATCTGTCCTTAAAGCCATATGAGGCAGTGGTTCTCCGTTATCGGAAGGCCTGACCAGGACCGCCGCAGAAATGCCCCTTTCAGGCATTCCTGCAGCGGCAGAAAGCCTCTCAATGATCAGGATCATGGACCGGATTATGGCCGATAATGAGTGCTTGCATGGCCGGAAAAACTATGATATAATTCCACTTTGTCTGAGAAATATAGACCAGTATGGGTGGTTTCCCGAGCGGCCAAAGGGGACAGACTGTAAATCTGCTGCTTTATGCTTCGGTGGTTCGAATCCACCACCACCCATCGCCGGTGTGGCGGAATTGGCAGACGCGCGGGACTTAAAATCCCGTGGTGGCGACATCGTGTCGGTTCGAGCCCGACCACCGGCAGTCAGAATAAAAAAGAGGATCCTGTCTGACAGGATCCTCTTTTTGCATTTACATAAATACAATTCACTAATATTGAATAATAGATGAATAGACTGATAATTGAAAGAAATTCATGTAAAATATACGTAAGATTAGATAATATGCGAGGAAACGGGCATTGCAATTCCGGTTTCCATAGCAAGGCCGGTCCAGATATCTTGAAAATATGCAATTTTGCTAAATAAATAAGTATAATTATACATGAAAATGAATAACGAATCAGGTGAAAACCGCTCAATTAAAGGTTGACGAATCATTCAGCTTTTGTATAATACAACTATATAAATTAACAGACTGGGTGTACAAAGATGTGCAGATCTCGATCTGTACATCTTTTTTAGGCATTTTCACGTTGACGCGGTGAAGTATCAGAAGCGGAGCCGAAGGCCAATGAAATCCATGAGGAAAAGAGGACAGTAAATTGACAAAGTACATGATAAAGCGTGTGATCCTTGCGATCGTGTCAATCATTATTGTCACGCTGATCACATTCTTCGTAATGAACCTGATCCCGGGCGGACCGTTCAGTTCTGAGAAGGCACCTTCCCAGGCAGTACTGGATGCGCTGAACAAGCGTTACAATCTGGACAAGCCCCTGGGTACCCAGTATCTCCTTTATATGAAGAACCTTCTTCACGGAGACTGGGGCGTAGATATGAAGAACGGCCGTGACATCAGCCACGATATGTTCTCCAAGTTCGCAATTTCTGCCAAGCTCGGCGGAATTGCAATGATCATTGCCCTGATCGTCGGTGTCGTTCTCGGATCCATCGCTGCTCTGAACCGGAACAAGATGTCCGATCGTATCATTATTTTCTTTACGACACTGGGTACGGCAATGCCTTCCTTCATTCTGGCAACCTTCCTTCTTCTGATCTTCTGCGTACAGCTGGGCCTTTTCCCGGTTTACAGCGATAATCCGAATCTGGTTCTGCCGATTATTTCCCTGGCGGTTTATCCGACGGCCTACATCACACGTCTGACTAAGACCTCCATGCTGGATGCCCTGAGCCAGGACTATATCCGGACTGCCCGCGCCAAAGGTGTCAGCAAGAACAAGGTCATATTCGTACATGCCTTAAAGAACGGACTAATTCCGGTAGTAACCTATCTGGGTCCCCAGATTGCCTATATCATCACCGGTTCCATGGTTGTCGAGACCATCTTTACCGTACCCGGACTCGGTACCTATTTCGTCAAGGCCATCACCGACCGGAACTATTCCGTTATCATGGCAACAACGATTTTCCTTGCAATTCTTATGATTGTTGCAAACCTGATCACCGATATTGTTTATAAGCTGATTGATCCGAGAATTACCTTTGATTGATCCCGCAGGAGGAAATAAGAATGGCAGACAATGAAACTACTTATAAGAGACGCCAGTTTTTATCTGCGCAGATCGATTTAAGTAAATTTAATAAAAAGAATTTTGAAAAGGCGACAGACGAGGAAAAGAAAC
>JAQYBF010000040.1 GCA_029338875.1 Lachnospiraceae bacterium | reverse complement strand
CAGAAGGGGGATGGTACCGTCATCTGGCTCCCGGACCAGGATCGGGGTGCTTTTCTTTCAGACTGGTCCAATGTCAGGAATGTCTATGGCATTGACCTTCATAAATCCTTCTGGATGGAACCTATGGAGATTCCAGGTGCAAAGCCGAAAAAGCCTTCCATAAGCTTTACGGACCGGGAAAATTATCAGGTTCATGCGGATTTTACGGGAGCCGCGGATAAGGCGTCCGGAACCTATCACTATGATTATTTCGCCTATCATAAATCCAGCGGAAAGCAGTCTTTTGTAGCTGACGGGGGTACTGCAGCGGATGTGACGGACTATCTGACCGGTTTCTATTTCAAAATTGATGAGACGAACGGGGATGTCCCCTTCCGGGATTTCAGCTGGTTAACAAGCGATGATTCAAGCGGCCGGAAGAAGAGCATCGGACTGGATATTCCCTCTTCCTATGTCAATACAGAGCGCCAGTATTATCTGCATCTCTGCTCCAGATCCTATACCGGACAGATTTCGGACATGGAGACTCTTGCGATTCCGAGGAAGGGCCTTCATACCCTTCATTATGACCTGAAGGGAGGAAGCGGAAATTTCCCGGATCAGCAGGTGATCTATGGCCGGAAAACCTGTGTCCATGGAGATAAGCCCTTTCTGGAGGGCTCAGTCTTTACCGGCTGGAGCGGGCCGGAGGGAATTCTGCAGCCGGGAGATGACTACCGGCACAGCCAGGACGGAGGCCAGGTCACTCTGACAGCAAACTGGGAGGAAAACCGCTACCGGATTATTTATCATGGCAATGGAAGAGAGGGTATAAACGGTCAGGTCAGCGGAGATATGGCGGCGGAGGATAAGGTCTGGTCTTCGATCGGAATCGCTGAGAATGCCTTTATCAATGAGTCAGAGCAGGAAGACGGAAGGCCTCAGTATCAGTTCAGGGGCTGGGGATTCCGTCCGGACCAGACCCGGCCGGATATTATTTCGGATCCAGAGGATCCGGAATGGGCCTCTAAAATCCGGATTCGGGATCTGGCGAAAACTCTTGGCATAGACAGGGAAAGCGGAAAAGAGATCCATCTCTATGCAGTCTGGGATCAGGCTCCTCATTTTGAAGGGAAAAGAGAAGTCTATTTCAATCACAGGCCGGATTTAGCCGAGCTCTTATCTCTTGTTAAGGCTTATGACAGGGAAGATGGAGAGAGAACTCCTGAGACACCGATGAAGACGGATCAGAGGATCGGCTCCTTCAGGGATGGCTGGAAGACCGATGCAGCCGGACAGGTGCGGCTTCTGGATTACCGCCCGGAAGAGATCGATGGCTTTGGAGACTGCGGCTCCATGACCCTGACCTATAGGGCTTCGGATCAGGGCGGAAATATTTCGGATTATAGCATAAGGGTATGGATTCTAACGGATACCGCTCTGAAGGAAAGCGGATCCAATCAGAGAAAGCAGACCTATATCCGTTATATCGATAAAGAAAATTATGGCAGGGACTATGCTCATGGAGGCCTCAGAGAGAATTCAATCTGGCGGCAGGATCCCTCCTACAAGGCGGTACTGGACGGGCTGTTTGCATGAATAAATCTGAAACCCTCTATAAATCCATACAAAAGAAGTGAATCGTCCATTGCCTTCCCTTCTCAATCCGGTTATGATTAGTTCAGATCATTATGATTTGAAAAGAATGGAAGGGTCCTTTCATTCTGCAGCGTTAAATGAAAAAGATTGAAAAGAAAGTAGAGAGACCATTATGGCAGAAGATAAGAATAAAACATTTGCAGAACCCGAAAACTGTGCACACGACTGCTCCAGCTGCGGCGCCGGCTGTGAATACAATCCCAATCAGGGACAGGGCAAGTTCTGGGAAGCCCTGGATACCTTCTCTGAGATCAGTTCCGATGACCTTCTCAATGCATTAAAGAGCCTGGGAGAGGACGAAGAGGAAGACTGAGAAAAAATTGGACAAGACAGAGGAAGAAAGTTTACAATAGGAACCGGCGGATCCTTCCGCCGGAAATATTTGCGGATATGGCGGAATTGGCAGACGCGCAGGATTTAGGTTCCTGTGTCTAACGACGTATGGGTTCAAGTCCCACTATCCGCATAACGAATCTCGTGAAAGCAGTGCTGCGTACTTCTTTCGCGGGATTTTTTGTTAAAAAGGAGGATATTTTGAAAAAGGTTCGGATTCGCTATACATTCCATGGAGAAGTGCAGGGAGTTGGTTTCCGCTATACTGCAAAGCAGGTGGCGGATTATTATGGCCTGACCGGTTTTGTAAAGAATGAAAGTGATGGAACGGTAACGGCAGAGGTCCAGGGAACACCTCTGGATGTCATGGCCTTTGTTCCGGGTATTACCCATGCTTCTCACTGGATTCATATTGAGAGCTTTGAGAAAAGAGAAGTGCCTCTGAGGGAGGATGAAAGGTCTTTCAGCGTTGTTGGTTTCTGATTGTGAGCAATTTCATCTATATTTTATGCTTTTTTTATGGCTTTGGTGTTATAATCGGAATATGGAAAGAAAATAATTACTTTTTAGAATAAAAAATTCAGAAAGGGAATTTTCTGAAGGAAAAAACCAGGATGAAAGGGGGGTCTTACTATGAAATCTGCGGTTATTATTGCGAATCATGGCACAACGAATATCACAGAAGCGCGGGAAGGTCTGCATCATTTCCGTATGGAGCTGGTGCATGAGCTGCCGGAAAATGTTGGTCTGTATGCAGCAATTCTGAATGACATCGTTCGTGAGGCGGCATTGAGGGATGCCTGCCAGGTCAAGAGAAACGGAACAGACATGGCACCTGTGCCGGATGATTATTATGGTGAGATGTCCCGCGCCTATATGGCTGGTTCTCTCTTAAGTATGAAGGAGGCCTGCGATCAGGCAATCGAAGACGGCTATGACAGACTGGTCATCTTTCCGACCATCATGATGGACGGCCCTCTTTATCAGTCTATGATAAGGGATGTGGACACTGAGGCGGGAAAGGCCGGAATCAAAGATGTCGAGATTCTCCCTCCGATCCTGGATGAAGAGGATCTCTCCAGTGCCAACCGCCTGGCAAAGCTGATTGAGCAGTCCCTTCACATCCAGAACAGGGAAAAATATATTCTGATCGGTTATGAAACTGACCATTCCCTGAAGAAGATGTATCAGCAGCTGCAGGAAGCTTTTTTTGAGCATGATCTGGATAATGTCTATGTCGCTTCTCTGAATAACCGGGATGGTCTGAGCCGGATTGCGGCTGACCTCCGCCGGCAGCAGTACAGCGGCATCTTAAAGATGCAGCCTCTGACCACGAATTCCTTCGGTCATATTTTAGAAGAGGATCATGGTGACACCCGGCAGATCGCTGAGCTTTTCCGCCGCTTTGGCTTCCAGGTGCAGGTGATTCACAAGGGTCTGGCCTGCTATCCGGAATATCGTCAGGGACTGATTCACAGGGCGCTGAATGCTTTGTAAGTGCACTATAAACTCAGATCAAAGTCTCCTGTTGAAGTCCTGAGCCAAATTGGGTAAAATATAGTTTACGGGCCTGAAAAATATTCTGATTTCGAAAAGATTTTTTTGAGGGAATTTTTAAAGGATTTCACGAAGAAAATTTCCGGATAAGATTTTCAATACAGAAATTTCCGCCCGATAGATATTTTGATCTGGGAGAAATAAAATGAGTCAGGAAAAAGTTGAAAAGAAGAAGGAACTGAAGCGGAACCGGAAGAAGATCGTCAAGAAAGAGCACAGAATGGCCAAGCTTGGCGCAGTTATTGCTGTGATTGCAGCTGTTTTCGTTGCCGGCTGGCTGGTTTATTCCATTAATAATAAAGTTGTGGCCTATCAGGAAGACCATCCGAAGACAGTAAAGGTAGACCTGTCCGCCATTTCCGAGTTTTATGGAAACATGTCATCCACCGAAGATTCCGGTTCATGAGAAATTGTACCCGTCCAAGTACAAAAATCATTGAGAAAATCATTTGACAATGACGATGGCTTGCGGTATTATAATCAAGTCGCGTGTGAAGAGCACAGACATTAAGCGCGAATGGCTCAGTTGGTAGAGCACGACCTTGCCAAGGTCGGGGTCGCGGGTTCGAGCCCCGTTTCGCGCTCTTGTGTGAAAACACAAATCAATTTTATCAGCGCGAATGGCTCAGTTGGTAGAGCACGACCTTGCCAAGGTCGGGGTCGCGGGTTCGAGCCCCGTTTCGCGCTCTCGTGTAAAAACACGAAACAATTTCATATGCGCGATTAGCTCAGCTGGCAGAGCACCTGACTCTTAATCAGGGTGTCCAGGGTTCGAACCCCTGATCGCGCACTTTTCATTAAGCCGCTTGTTCAAGCGGCTTTTTCTTATTCAATTATTTCCTGAGATAAGCCTCAAGCTCCGGCAGGCGGGTCTTCATTTCCTCATAACCCTCCCAGTAGAGATCTCCGAGCTTTTCCAGATCGCCCTCAAAACGGCTGATCTCGACCGGCTTTCCCGGTGCCATGACGAAGATGGCTCCGGCTGCCTCATCGGTGTCGATTTCATCCAGAAGACAGTCGTAACGGGCTTCCGAATAGCGCATCTCCTTCAGAAGGTTGGGATAGTTGTGGTAGAAGAGGTAGTTGAGCCGGTTGTGGACCTTGATTTCCTTCCGGTAGGCATGATCCCGGGTCTTAACCACGACAATCTTCTTGAAGCCTTCCCGCTTGGCCCAGTGATAGGGGATGTTTAAAACAACGCCGCCGTCCAGATAGGGCGTGTGGTCGATGACAACCGGCCGGGAAACATAGGGCACGGTCGCACTGGCCTGAACTGCCTTTAAGATGTGGCGGCATCTGCCCTTTTCAAAATAATCCGGCTGGCCGGTTCTCATATTGGTGGCCACACAGAGAAAACGGCGGCGGTTATCCATGAAGCGGTCGACATCCAGAGGATCATCGGTCTTTGCTTCCTGGAAAATGAAGGAGAAACCGGTGATACCGTGATCCTTCTTCATGGCGCCGGTCCCGATATAGTTGGAGTCGTGCCGGTATTTGAGATTCATCCGGGCGCTCCAGCCGATTTGGCCGGAAACATAGGCCAGTCCGGAGAGAGCTCCGGCAGAGATACCGATGGTTGTCTGAAAGTTGATGCCTGCTTCCATCAGAGCGTCCAGGACACCCTGGGTATAGAGTCCGCGGAAGGCACCGCCTTCAAGGACCAGGCAGCCCTCGGTGATGGAATCACCGGCTCTGCCGCTGGGAATTTCATCCAGGCGGGAATAGACCGGTTCGCTATCGGTATTGACTCCCGGCAGACTGGGTACAGTCGGCTTTGGAATTTTCTCCAAAGCATTGCTTAAGGCTTCCGGAAGATCTGGAGCCTCGGGAAGAGAAGCAATACGGCTTTTCAGATCTTCTGCCAGCTCGGGCAGTTTTTCCCTGGCACTTTCTGCGAGATTTGGAATCTTTTCTTTGGCACTTTCTGCCAGATTTGGCAGCTTTTCTTTAGCGCTTTCTGCCAGTTCCGGAATTTTCTCTTTTGCACTCTCTGCCAGTTCAGGCAGTTTTTCTTTTGCATTTTCGGCAAGTTCGCCTGGATTCACGGGTTTAAACGGAATTGCCATCGTTTTCATCTCCCTGATTATTTAAAGAATATGCTATGATGATAACAGTGTCGAAGTCATCACAAGTTCAGAGGTATTTCCACATCTAATGCTTATTTTAACAAAGGAAATGGAAAATCTCCATGTACATCCCGGCGAGGTTGTAAGGAAGAATGGCGGCTGACGAACAGACTGCAGATTTTGACGAACAGACTGCAGATTTTATTGAATGGAAAGGTGGTATCTTATGGCTTGGTATGATGAGGCAGTATTTTATCAGATTTATCCACTTGGACTTCTTGGCGCACCGGCAGAAAATGACTACGGCCCGGTGGTTCACAGATTGAGAGAGCTGGATGACTGGATCCCGCATCTGAAGAAACTGAATGTGGACTGTATCTATCTCGGGCCTTGTTTTCAGTCCGGAAGCCACGGCTATGATACGACGGATTACAAGACCGTGGACTGCCGGCTGGGCAACACCGACGATCTCAAGCACTTTGTCGCAAAAGCTCACGAAAGCGGAATCCGGGTTATATTTGACGGAGTCTTCAACCATACCGGACGGGACTTCTTCGCCTTTCGTGATATCCGGGAGAAGAGAGAGGCTTCGGAATACTGTGACTTCTATCAGGGTCTGAATTTTTCCTGGGACAACTCCTATCACGATGGCTTTACCTATAACAGCTGGCACGGCATCGACCTTCTGCCCCAGCTCAATCAGACCAATCCGAGAGTACAGGCCTATATTTCCGACGTGATCCGTTACTGGGTTAAGACCTTTGATATCGATGGCATTCGGCTGGATGCCGCCGAGGATATGAATATCGACTTTCTGAAGTCGATCCGGCGGACGGCCAATGAGGCGAAGAAGGACTTCTGGCTGATGGGCGAGGTCATTCACGGTGATTACAGCCGCTTTGTGGGACCGGACATCCTTCATGCAGTGACCAATTACCAGCTCCACAAGCCGATCTATTCGGCTCACAATTCCCACAATTATTTCGAGCTGGCATACAATGTTCAGAGAATTTACGATCTGGCCGGTCAGGATCCCCTGGGAATCCGCCTCTATAACTTCCTGGACAATCATGATGTGTCAAGGATTGCCTCTCTTCTGGACAATCCGGCCCATCTCTGGCCTTCCTATGTCCTTCTCTATACCATGCCTGGTGTGCCCTCGATCTATTACGGCTCTGAGTTCGGAATCAAGGGCAGAAAAGAGGACGGAGATGCCTGCCTCCGCCCGGCCCTGAAGCTTTCGGACTATGCGGATGCCTTTGAGAAGAATCCTCTGACCCGGCTCATTCAGTCTCTGGGAAATATAAGGCATGCTCTGACGGCTCTCTCTTACGGAAAATACCGTCAGATCTATCTGACCAACCGCCAGTACGCCTTCCTTCGCTCTCTGGACGGAGAGAGCGGACAGAAGGTCCTGATCACGGTCAACAATGATGATGGGGAGGCCCATATGGATATGGAAGACTGTGGCTTTACATCCATCCGCGGCTGCCTGTCCGGCCGGACAATAAAGGCCGAGAACGGAAGACTCCGGATCGATCTTCCGGCCAACAGCGGTGAAATATGGACCGAGGACCGGGATCTGAAGGAAGAGAATCCTGACATCGCAGATGAGCTGGAGGAGAGCAGGGGATTGGCTGAAGCTTCGAAGAAAGAAGAGAAGCCATCAGACCTTCCTCTGGTACCCGACAAGCCCTATGAGGAGATGACCGTCGCTGAGCTTCAGGCCGCTGTCCTGGAAAAGATGGCCAAGAACGGACCGGTGACACCGGAAATGAAGAAAACCGTGACAGACAATATCTGGCACGATTCTCTGGTCAACTGGGTCAAGAGCTTCCGGTAAATTCCAAGATTAAAAATGATAGAGAGCTTCTGATCATTTGGAACAGACTCAGAAAACAGAATACTTAAGCAGGTCAAATAAATAAAAAGCCGCGGCAATGCTTCCGGTGGATACGAACCGGAAAGCAGATGCCGCGGCATTTTTTTCAGCTTATATTCAGGCTTCCTCCCCGGAAACAATGCCCCGGAACTTCAGGTAGTCATAGAGGACTTCCATGCATTTCTGCGTGGACCCGAGAGGCGTGGAGGAGAGCATGAGATCATAGGAATCCGGATCTCCCCATTTGAATTCGGAGTGGGCGTTGTTATAGATTCTTCTGCTTCGGTCATGGCGGCGGATAGTGACCCAGGCGGTCGCACGGTCCATATTTCGGATCCGCATGATCCGCTGAATCCGGGCTTCCTTGTCGCCGATGATGAAGATTCGGACCAGATCCGGATAATCCCTCAGAATCTCATTTCCACAGCGGCCGACCAGGATAAAGGACTGACCCGAAGCCGCCTTCTGGCGGATATAGTCGAACTGCTTCTGGGCCAGAATCTCTTCCGGCGAATTGGTGTGATTCTGATTGAGACCGCGGACAGTTCGGGAAAGGAGGAAATTACGCGGCTTTTCGTCATAGGCTTCCATTTTTTTGGCATTGATTTTGCCGTCTTTTTCCATATGCTCCAGAAGCTCCCGGTCCAGAAGCTCGATGCCCAGCCGGCCTGCCAGAAGCTGACCGATCTCATGACCGCCGGATCCGTAGGTTCTGCTGAGTGCGATTAATATTTGTTTTCCCATATCTAGCCCCCTTTATTACTATCTGATCCCTTATAGATAACGCAGGAAAATGAAGACCGTACTGAAGGCAAGGACAAGAATGGTTGCCGGTGCAGCCTTCTTGCAGTAGGTCCCCCAGCTGATCGGATGACCGGCCCGTGTAGCGGCAGAGGTGCCGACAACGTTAGCAGAAGCTCCGATCGGAGTTGCCGATCCGCCGATATCCGTTCCGATGGACAGGGCCCATGCCAGTGTGGAAACCGGAACTCCCTGGGATGCGGCCAGAGCCTTGATGACAGGAAGCATGGTCGCAGAGAAGGGAATGTTGTCGATGAAGGCACTGGCAATGCCGGAAATCCAGATTATGATGGCGGTCATGATGTAGGCGTTGCCGCCGGATACCTTGGCAATGAAATCGGCAACAACCTTCAGGACACCGGTTTCCTCAAGTCCGCCGACGACGATAAAGAGGCCGACGAAGAAGAGAAGGGTCCGGAAATCAACGGTTTTCATGATCTCCTTGATATGCTTCGGTGCTGCAAGAAGTGTCAGTGCGGCAATAAGGACGCCGATAAAGGCCACGGTCAGACCGGTGCTTCCGTGTGTGACAAGAAGAACCACAGCCAGGCCGAAGATCATGGCACTGAGGATAAAGCCCTTCTTATCTGTGATGGCAGATGCCGGATCCGGGAGCTTGGCATAGTCTTCCGGTGTGGTCTTTACGGAATCGATAATCTCTTTCCGGAAGGACAGATAGAAGAAGACAATGATCAGTACCATAGAAATCGCTGAAATCAGACCGGTATTGGTCAGGAAATCAAAGAAGGTGAGACCCAGAGAGGTTCCGATGATAATATTTGGCGGATCTCCGCACATGGTCGCGGAGCCGCCGAGATTTGCGCAGAAAATCTCGGAAATGATCATGGGTACCGGATCAAAGGACAGAAGCCCGGCCAGCTCCAGTGTGACGGCCGCAAGGAAAAGAATGACCGTGATGGAATCGATGAACATGGACAGGCTGAAGGACATGATCATGAAGACCACAAAGATCCGGAGCGGCTTGTAGTCAACCAGCTTGGCCAGCTGCATGCAGAGCCACTGGAAGAAGCCGACCCGGGCCATGCCGCCGACCATGATCATCATTCCTCCGATGAAAATGATGGTGGACCAGTTGATGCCGGTTGAGGTGCTTCCTCCTTCGGATGTGACATGCCAGAAATCCGGCCGGAAGAATGCCGTCAGATTCAGAGTCTTAAGAATTGCCCCGCCGTCGTGCAGCATGATTCCGAAAACAAGTAATAAAGTTAGTGCACCGCAGGATAAGGTGATGATGTAGTGTTCCCATTTGTCCAGAATAATCAGAACAAACATGACAAGAAAGATCACCAGTGCGGTAATCTGTGCAGCCATGATGAATACCCCCTTTTCTTATTTGCCTCTATTTTAGTCTTTTTGTACGGAAAAATAAACAAAAATAACAGCGGCATTTTATGCACTTTCTCTGATTTGTAGTCCGGATGTCCGGAGCCTGTAATGGAGATCTTTGCGGGCCCCTGGGGACTTTATGCTATAATAGGTCCGAATTTCCTGCAGTAAATCAGAAATACAGCTGCAGAGAATAAAAATCATTCATACCTGAAACAGTTGAAATCGCTGTAAACAATTCTGAAACAGAAAGGCTTCTTATGCGGATCACCATTGCCTGTGTCGGCAAAGTCAAGGAAAAATTCTACCGGGACGCCATCCAGGAATATGCCAAGCGGCTGAGCCGCTATTGTAAGCTTGAAATCGAGGAAGTGGCGGATGAGAAGACGCCCGAAAATGCCTCGGCAGCCATGGAAGAAGAGATTAAGAACAAGGAGGGCGAACGCCTCTTAAAGAAGATTCCGGACTCGGCCTTCGTCATCGCTCTGGCCATCGAGGGCAAGTCCCTGTCCTCTACAGAGCTTGCAGGAAAAATAGACCGGCTCGGACTTTCCGGCAAAAGCCATATCGTCTTTGTCATCGGAGGTTCCCTGGGCCTGTCGCCAAAGGTACTGAAGCGGGCGGATGCCCTTCTCAGTTTTTCAAAGATGACATTCCCTCATCAGCTCATGCGGGTCATCCTTTTAGAGCAGATCTACCGGAGTTATCGGATTATCAACGGAGAACCTTATCATAAGTGATTCTATCCGGCCTGGTCCGGCGAAAGAATGGATGACAGATTTCTTAAGAATGGATTATAATGATTAGATAACGAAAACAGGCCATGAGGGAATTCTGAAGGATAAATGAGAGAATTCAAATGCCCATGACCGACAGTGAATACAAAACTTTGA
>JAQYBF010000039.1 GCA_029338875.1 Lachnospiraceae bacterium | reverse complement strand
TGATAGTAATCCGGATGGATTCCCTTACGCATGACTTTCACCTCTTCTAATAAAAAATAAATTCATACTGCTTGCTGTACATCCCGAAACAGCTTTTTAAGTATATCACCATGATCTCTTGTCTGCAAGTGGAAATGAACGGTTTTCCCTATTCAATCAATATTTTCTTATAATCTTTGTTTTGATCATAAGGCATGGTTTTCAAAGAATCATCAGATGGGATGGTGACATATTCCTCATCGACATTTTCCAAATGACGCTCTTCCCTTTCTTCCTGTACGCTTTCTTTTGTCGTATCTTGCTTTGATGGAGATTTTGTATTTTTCTTCCATAACAGTCCAAGACATGATACGAATAAAATAAGTAAGAGTAAAAAAAACAAGACAATCCTTTTTCGCTTCTTTATACTCATATAAGCTCTCCTAATTGATATGGCTTGTAGCTTACCCTATAAGTCATCACAGAATAATAATCGGATTCATTGGGATAAAGTTGTTGTGCTGAAACATTCGGACTTAGAATTATCGAACGGTCTTACAGCATTCTCTTCCGAAGGATCAGTTTGACCAGGTCTCCATTATTTCTGGTATGGGTCAGCATATTGAGGACCTGTTCTGTGGCTTCATCCCGCCGCAGGTTATTGACCAGACCACGGCGGACAATATCCATTGCCGCTCTCTCTTCCCTGGACAGAAGAAGGTCATCCCGTCTTGTCGAGGACTGGGAGAGATCGATGGCCGGGAAGATCCGCCGTTCCGACATCTTCCGGTCCAGAATCAGTTCCATATTGCCGGTGCCCTTGAATTCCTCGTAGACAACGTCATCCATCTTGGACCCGGTATTGACCAGAGCCGTCGCGAGGATGGTCAGGGATCCGCCTTCCCGCATGTTTCTGGCTGCGCCGAAGAAGCGCTTAGGCATATGCAATGCCGCAGGATCCAGGCCGCCGGACAGAGTCCGTCCGGATGGCGGAACGGTCAGGTTATAGGCCCGGGCCAGACGTGTGATGGAATCGAGAAGGATCATGACATCCTTTCCCTGCTCTACCAGCCGCTTGGCGCGCTCGATCGTCATTTCCGAAACCCGCTTGTGGTGCTCGGGCAGCTCGTCAAAGGTCGAGTAGATGACCTCGACATTTCCGCCCTCGATGGATTCCTTCATATCCGTGACTTCCTCGGGACGCTCATCGATCAGAAGGACGATGATGTGCATGTCCGGATGGGACATCTTGACGGATTTGGCGACTTCCTTCAGGAGGGTCGTCTTTCCGGCCTTGGGCTGGGAAACGATCATGCCTCGCTGGCCCTTGCCGATCGGGGAGAAGAGATCCACGATCCGCATGGCCGGGCTGCAGCCCTCGTACTCGAGACGGATCCGCTCATTCGGGAAGATGGGGACCATATCCTCAAATTTAGACCGATGCGATGCCTGGTCCGGATTAACCCCGTTCATGGTGTCCACGAAAAGAAGAGCCCCGTATTTATCATTGGGGTTGTTCTTCCGGGTCTTACCGGTAATGATATCTCCGGTCCGCATGTTAAAGCGGCGGATCTGGGAAGGAGAGACATAGACATCATTGTCGCCCGGCATGTAATTGCTGCCGCGTAAGAAGCCGTATCCTTCCTGCATAACCTCGAGAATGCCGGTAACCGAACGGGCATCCCTGTACTGGGAGATCTCCTCCGCCGCCTTCTCATCCCGGGCAGCCTGGCGTTCAGCCCGGCTTTCCTCATGACGCTCCGGCCGGTTCTCTTCATGGCGCTCGACTCTGCTTTCCTCGCGGCGGGCCGACTGGCCTTCCTCTCTCTGGCCCTCTGCTGCCCGGCCCTGGCCTTCTGCTGCTCTGACTTCTTCCTTATCCTTGGCTGCAGGTCCTTCATAGGGATGTGCATGCATCTGAAGCGGCGCTTCTTCTTCACTCTTTGGACGCTTGGAAGTTCCTTCTGTCTTCGTACGATTCAGGCCGGTCTCGGCTCTCTTCTGAGAAGTCCTGCGGGCAGACGGTCTGGCAGAAGTCCGTCCCTCTTCAGAGTTTTTCCGGGACCGGGCTGTTCTCTTCTGCTTCTGACCTCTTGTCTTCTGAGCGGGTTCCTTGCCTTCAGCGGTATCTGTGGCCTCTTCTTCAGCTGCAGATTCGGTTTCTGCTTCTGCCTTACCCTCTGCTTTCCTTGCAGACTCAGCATTGACATCGGATCCGGCTTCCGCTTCTCTTTCAGCTTTTGCCTTTCTTCTGCCGGCAGTTTTTCCTGCGGTCTTTCCTGCGGTTTTCTTCGCAGACTTCTTTTCCGGCTTTGCCTCTGCCTTGGCCCTGGTTTTTCTTTTCCTGGAAGGAGCGGCAGACTCTGCTCCCTCTTCCGGCTCAGCATCGCTCTTAACAGAAGTGTTTTTTTCTTCTATCTGCGCGTCTTCCGAAGAGGACTTCTCTACCGCTTTGGTCCTGTCTGCAGAAGCAGCCTTCCCGGCTTCTTCCTTTGCCTTTTTGGCCTCTGCATCAATGACATCCTGCCGCAGCATGACTTCGATCAGCTCGTCCTTCTTCAGGCGGGAGATTCTGGCAATTCCCCTGCTTTTGGCCAGATCTCTCAGGACTGCTGCAGACAGTGTCTCATATTTTTCTTTCATACTTCCTGCCATACGATTTCCTCAGTTCTAGTATTTTTTATTTACAATACCGGAATGCTCTTCCGGTTCCTATATTTCTTTACAGTTTTCTCTCAAGGACTTCCGGATTGGCCGCCTTCTCCAGCATGACCTCCTTCGATATCCTGCCGGCCCTGTAATAGCCCAGAAGACAGCTGTCCATGGTCTGCATTTCCTTATCACCGGCAATGACCGTATCGATCTGGAAGATCTTATCGGTCCGGATCATGTTCCGGATGGCCGGATTGACGATCATAATCTCAAAGGCCGGAATCAGGCCTCCGTCCACGGTAGGAATCAGCTGCTGAGAAACCACCGCCGTCAGGACCATGGAAAGCTGAACGGCGATCTGCCTCTGCTGCTCGGCCGGAAAGACATCAATAATCCGGTTGATGGTATTGGCTGCCCCGATAGTATGCAATGTGGAAAAGATCAGATGCCCGGTTTCCGCTGCTGTCATGGCCGTGGCAATGGTTTCATAATCCCGCATTTCTCCCAGGAGAATGACATCAGGGCTCTGACGAAGTGTCGAACGAAGACCGGTCAGATAGCTCTCGGTATCGATGTGAATCTCTCTCTGACTGATCAGGCTCTTGTCATGCTTGTGGAGATACTCGATCGGGTCCTCCAGAGTGATGATATTACGGGCCATATTCCGGTTGATGTAATCGATAATGCAGGCCAGAGTTGTGGACTTACCGCTTCCGGCCGGCCCGGTCACAAGGACCATGCCCTTATTGACGGCCCCCAGCCGGATAACCTGGTCCGGAATATGCATATCCTCTGCCTTTGGAATCTCAAAAGTAATGGTACGGATCACTGCCGCAAGAGATCCCCTCTGCTTATAGGCATTGATTCGGAATCGGGAAAAACCTCTTATGGAGAAAGAGAAATCGTCGTCTCCCTCCTCCTTCAGTTTTTCCATAGTCCGTCCGGCCAGATCATAGATTTTTTTAATCAGCGCCTCACAGTCCGCCGGCTCCAGAGGTCTTTCATTCAAATCCTCTTCCGGTGAAATAAGACCATTGACACGCATACTGACGGCATGGCCGGCAACAATGAAAATATCCGTAGCTCCCCGGTTCACGGCGGTTTTTAAAATTTGCAGTGTATCCAGATCCATCAGTCGGCCTCCTTTCCCGACGTCAGCCCTTTGACCGTGTCTTCTCCCTCATACTCGGAGACAATGGTCTTCCATTCTGTAATCCGGTATCGGTTTTCCTCCGCCGTCCTTTTCAGCCCTACTTCCAGGGTCTTCTTTTCATCAATGGGAATGGTAAAGGTCTCTTCCAGCGGCATATCTATCCTGGTCAGAACTTCTTCATCAATTTCCTTTATTCTATCCTCTGCCTGATTTTCTGCGGCGAAATAGGCTTCTCTGGCTTCCTTCTGCAGATTTTCATTCCGGAGATTCTGTCGGGATGTGATCAGTGATAATACCGACAAGGTGATAAGGCATAGTAAAATGTAGACCGAAAACAACAGCGGCAGGCCAAGCCGATAGACGGATGCCGCAGTAATTCTTCTTTTCTTCATTATCGGCTCTTTTCCTCCATTAGATAATGCCGGATTTCCTGGCTGTCTGTCTTTTTCTCTCCCTTTTCCGAAGAAACGGTAACATGTGCCGTCAGAAGTCCATCTCCGTCAATCCGGTAGCTGATCTTTGTAAAGAAGGTCTGCTTGCTTTCCGAATTCTTTTCTGTCCAACGGATCCGGCCGGATCTGTCTCCGGATTTGTCCCCGGACTGATCTCCTGAAGTCTTCTGAATTTTACATTCGGGATAGGCTTTCTGAAAGGCTGCAGTCAGATCCTCCTCTGATTCCGACGACCGGATCAGGGCATCCGCATTCTCTATGGTCCGGTCTGCCGCCCGAAGTGCGGCCGCTTCCCTGGTCAGGCTGTCCGCCTTCAGATTGACCCGTACGATCATTCCAAGTCCGAAGGTCAGGATCAGAAGAGCCAGGGTAATTTCCAAAAGGAAAAGCCAGGAATGGCGGTTGCGGTTCTTTCCCTCACGATCTTCCATTCTCACTCTTCTTCACCCCCTGTCTCTATGGGGATATAAATGGTCTCGGTACCTGTCTTCCTTCTCTGAAGCCTGCAGTGTAAGAGATCCGGTTTTTCCAGGGTCAGATCCCATCCCGAAAGCTCCGCGATCTCATTTCCGGCTTCCGGAGAAAGAGCCGCATCCTTACTGGCATAGATTTCCATCAGCTTTCCCTGATCCAGGTAAAGAAGGGTCCGGTAGGTCTTCCCGCCGGTCTGATTCAGAAGCAGAAGAGCCTGTGAGTCACCGAAGTTTGTGATTTTCACACCGTCCTCGCTGTCAGCGCTCCGGACCTTCTGGCGGAGATAATCTTCCACGGTCTCACTCTGAAAACCGCTCCTGCTCTTCTGATTGGTCTTCTGATAGAAGCGGATCCCGTAAAGGGTCAGAAAGGCGGACAGAAGAATCAGAAGGAGAAAGACCAGAGTCGGAAAAATCTGCTGGAGATAGAATGGTTTTGTTCTCTTCATCCTTTAACTCCCCTGATCATATGCAAAGTCAGAATATCAAGCTTCAACTGCTCCATAAATTCATCTCCCCCGATCCACAATTGTGACATAGGGCCGGATATTGGAGCCCCGGAGAACATAATTGACCTGAAAGCGGTCCTGATCATAAGTCAGGCCGTACTGCTTCTTTAAAACCGAAAGGCTGGAAGGATAGGTTCCTTCTCTGGCATAGTAGGCTGTGATCTCCTCCCTGATTGCCTTTTCCAGAGTGGCCCGTTCTCTGCCGGCATCTCCGCTGGAGAAGGAAAGAAAGGCCAGGGCAAAGAAGACCAGAAGCAGAATATAGACCAGGATCCTGATCCGCTGTTTTTTCTCTGTTTTTCCCTGTTCCGTCATAAGAACTCCTCTGTTTTAAAGCGTACTCATTATGGAAAGCAAAGGCAGCATAACCGAAAGAAGGATCAGGGCTGCGGCTCCCGAAAGGACTGCAATCAGAATGGGCTCTACCCGGCTGACTCTCCGCTCCGCTGCTTCATCCACCCTGTACTGATAGTCATCCGCGATCTCATTCAGCGTGACATCCAGGCTTCCGGTATTCTCTGCAATGGTAATTCTCTGAATGTCCCGGCGGCTGTAGAAGCCGCTTTCACGGACAGCATCTGAGAAGGAGGAACCATTCTCCAGGGACGCCTTACATTTCTTTAAAAGGGGAAGAAATTCACTGTCCGGATCGGACTCTTCAGCCATAGACAGGCCCTCTTCCATGGGAAGGCCGGAGGTCTGAGCCATGGATAGGATGGACGTCATCCGGCAGACATAGAGATTCCTCTGGTCTGCTTTGCTGCCCCAGAAGACCGCAGCGCCCGGATCCGAGTTCTTGGCTGATTTATTCAGGCGGAAAGCTGTAGTGATAAGGATAGCGGCCAGGATCAGGAGAATGATCCAGAGCCCGTATCTGCCGAGGAAGATGCCGAGGTTGAGAAGAACCCTCTGCAGGCCCGTCATTTCCATGCCGAGACCGGAATAGGCACTCCGGAAAACCGGCATGACAAAGATCAGGATCAGAGCCAGGATGACAATCATAACAGAGGTGATAAGGAAGGGATAGAAAATCGCATTCTTTACGCTCCTTCGAAGGGCGTATTCTCTCTCCCCGTCCTCCTGAAGGCGGCGGAGAACCGATTCCAGATGGCCGGTCTTCTCGCCCATGGAGACAAAGCGGATCATGCGGTCAGAGAAGGCATTGGAAGCCTTCATGGCATCGGATAATTCGCCATGGTCCTCCAGAACCGCCAGCATACGGTCGATTGCTTCCTGATCTTCCTTTCTCTCTGCATCCTTCCTTAAAATCCGGATGCCTTCCTCCGGTGTCATGCCTGCTGCCAGGACCTGGGCCATCTGCTCGGGAAAATCTGCAAAAAGCGGATTTCTCATCGTATTCTTTTCCATAATCTCCCTCGGAATTCTTTGTTCCTAAATTCTATTGATTATCAGATCATGCAATGTCATCAACATGATCCGCCTTCCAATCGTTTCTATCATTCTGCCATCCGTGTGATCATTATCCGGCATACTATGTCAGTAATTGTAGCTCAGCGTGTAGTTATCTCCGTCTCCGACGTACTTCTTCACCGAGGCTGCGGAATTGTTGGCTCCCAGTGTCGGATCCACCAGGGTCCAGTCCTTACCGTCAAAGCGGATGGCCTTGTCGATCCATCCGGTTTCCTCTGTCCAGACGGAAATCCAGGCATGATAGACATCACCGGAATAACCGACCTCCAGCTTGGACGGAATATTCTGCGAACGCAGCATGGCGGTCGTCAGACTGGCGTAATCCAGGCAGATTCCCTTCTTGGTTCCCAGGGTGGTATCAGGATCCGGCAGGTAGTTGACCGGAATATTGGCCGCCAGATCATCGTCATATTTGATGGTGCTGATCACAAAATTATAGACATTCCGGATATAATCAAGATCATCGACGGACTGGTCCGACAGCTTCTGGCCCTTCTTTACCGCCTCATCATCCGCCTTATAGTCGCAGTACTGATTGGGATAAAGATAGGGCGTGAACTCATTTTCCAGCTGAACGGAAAAAGTCTGTGACAGACCGATGGCATAAGTCTTTCCACTCACATGCTCTAAGACCTGAACCGAATAGTCTCCATTGCCACCGGTCAGAGGAATTCCTTCATAGGATCCGATTTTTAAGGGGTAGGGATTCCGGCTTCCGTCCGGATTGGTGACCTGAACCTGAACCCGGTCTGCGGTTCCTGCGTATTTGACACAGATATAGCCCTTGGAGGTGTTGGAGGCGTCTATTTCTATTTTTCCGTCAGATCCCGTCCAAACTGTGACACCGGGAGTCTCTGTCATTCGAATGTCCCTTACTGTTTCCCGTTTCTTTCCGGAATCAGAAGAATCTTCCTCCTGGCGATCTGACCGGCTCGTGCTGTTTTTCGAAGATGCGCTTTCTTTGGTCTGACTTGCAGAGGAACTGCCGCAGGCTGTGAAAAGCGAACACCAAAACAGGCACAGGAAGAGAATCGATGATAGAATTCTGACACGGGATCGTGTTAAAAAATCACCGGGTCTCAATATTTATGTCCTTTCAAAATTTCCAGGGAATGCATTGGTCTTCTGCTTTAGATTTGGATTACCTATATTCTATACTTAATTTCAGGCGAATTCAATCCGGGAATAAGGGCTTCTGCAAGGCTTTGACATCCTTCGACAGACTTGCGAGCTGCTTTCCAGATGCTTTCGAGCTGCTCTCGGTCTGCTTGCCCTATTTTTCCCACAATGCTATGATGAAACAGTATGCGAAAGCAGACCTGTACAGAAAATTTCGAGTCAGAGTGGAGGTTTGGTTATGACGAATGATGAAAAAGCACTGGAACTTCATCGCAAATGGAATGGTAAGATTTCAACAGAGCCCAAAGCCCATGTCAAAAGCAGAGAAGATCTGGCCCTTGCCTATACGCCGGGTGTCGCAGCTCCCTGCCGGGTCATCGCAAAAGATCCTGCCGAAGTCTATCATTACACCCTGAAGGCCAACACCGTTGCAGTAGTATCTGACGGTTCCGCCGTTTTAGGACTTGGCAATATAGGCCCGGAAGCCGCCATGCCGGTTATGGAGGGAAAAGCGGTTCTCTTCAAGGAATTCGGCGGCGTCAATGCCTTCCCCATCTGTCTCGATACCCAGGATCCCGATGAGATCGTCGCTGTCGTCAAGGCCATTGCCCCGACCTTCGGAGGCATCAACCTCGAGGATATCTCCGCTCCCCGCTGCTTTGAAATTGAAGAGCGTCTGAAGAAGGAACTGGATATCCCGGTCTTCCACGATGATCAGCACGGTACCGCCATCGTTGTTCTGGCCGGCATCATCAATGCCTTAAAGGTTGTCGGAAAGAAGAAGGAAGACTGCAAAGTCGTTGTGAACGGCGCAGGCTCGGCCGGCGTTGCCATCACAAAGCTTCTCCTCCGCTATGGTTTTCCTTCCATCACCATGTGCGATAAATCCGGCATCCTCTCGAAAAAGTCCAAGGATCTGAACTGGATGCAGGAAAAGATGATGGATGTCACCAACCTGTCCGGCCAGACCGGAACTCTTGCCAATGCCCTGAAGGGCGCTGATATCTTCGTCGGCGTCTCCGCTCCCGGCATTGTAAGCCAGGATATGGTTAGATCCATGAACCATGATGCCATTCTCTTCGCCATGGCCAACCCGACACCGGAAATCATGCCGGATCTTGCCAAGGAAGCCGGAGCAAGAGTCGTCGGAACCGGCCGGTCTGATTTCCCCAACCAGGTCAATAACGTCGTAGCCTTCCCCGGCATCTTCAAGGGTGCATTGGAAGCCCATGCCAGAGAGATTACAGAAGAAATGAAACTGGCTGCCGCAGAAGCCATTGCTTCTCTGGTGCCGGATGACAAGCTTTCGGAAGACAATATCATGCCGGAAGCCTTCGATCCCAAGGTTGCCGAGGTCGTTTCCAAGGCAGTCAAGGATCACGTCAGAAAATAAGGAGGTACGAATTTCATGGCAGAACCGGATATGATCTACAAAATGACGGTGCTGGAATTATTGCAGCGTGCCGGCTTTCCCATGTCTGGAACACAAATTACTGAATTTTTTACAGAACGGAATTACACAGACTACTTTTCCATCCAGGAGATTATCCACGGTCTGGAGGAAAACCGCTTTATCTCCGGGGAAAAGAATCACACCCAGATTCTCTACTCCATCACCGAGGAGGGAAAGAAGACTCTGGTCCTCTTTCAGGACCGGATCACTCCGGCTATCCGGGAGGATATCGCGGATTATTTCGAGAAAAAGGGTCTGCAGATGCAGAGCGAAAATGACATCACCGCGATCTATGACCGGGCCGAGGGCGGCGGCTACAGCGTCCATCTCTCAGTCAGCCAGGGTCCCCGCGTTCTGATCGCTCTGACTCTGAATGTAGCGACCAAGGCCGAAGCGGACGCCATCTGTTACAACTGGCGGGCCAAATACGAGGATGTCTACGCCAGCCTTATGGACATACTTGTTCAATAATACAGCTAGCCGGGAATTGAACAGATATCCCTGAATTCATTTCCATAGAGTTTTAATAAAGGGCATGTGAAGAATGATCGCCATTCTCACATGCCCTTTTTAAAAACCATCTATCAATTGTTACTGTTCTATTTTTTATGGATCTGTCGTATCCTCTTCTCTTCTTGTTCAGATGTCTGACAGAATCCAGATTTCACTGAGGTCTATATTTCAGATTCTCTGGCTCATGCCCTTTCTTCAATCCTGAAAATCTGATAGCGGAAGTTCCACAGAGCCTTCTTTAAGATAAATCCGAGGATGCAGACTGAGATCACTTCGCCGAGGCCTACGGTGATGACCAGGAACCACCAGGCGTCCGGCACATGATAGGCCAGCATGAGAACCGGAGGAATCACGATCATATTGGCAATGACAGGAGGAAGAGTGAAGGCAAATCTTGTCTTTCTGAGATAGTAGGTGCCGATCGCACCGAGAAGAGTTGCCAGAGATCCGAAGATGACATCCCAGATCATGGCACCTGTCACAAGATTGGCCAGAAGGCATCCGATGAAGAGGCCCGGAATGGCTGCCGGCGTGAAGACCGGAAGGATGCAGAGTGCTTCTGAAATCCGAACCTGAATAGCTCCGCTGGCCAGGTTGAAGGCGTTGATGAAGACAGTCAGCACGACATAGAGTGCCGCAATCATCGCTGCCTGGGTGATGTAAAGTGCTTTTTTGTTTTTCATAGTTCTGTTCTCCATAGTTTTGTTTACCGTGTGGATGGTTTCGAACACACGAAGAACATCATAGCACTTACATAGTCTAGATTTCAACTCCTGCAAACTGGGAATTATAAAGCTTGGTATAGAAGCCGTTCTTCTTCATCAGTTCGTCATGGCTGCCCTGCTCGATAATCTTTCCGTCCTTCATGACGAGAATCACATCGGCATTCCGGATGGTGGACAGACGGTGGGCAACAATAAAGCTGGTTCTGCCCCGCATGAGCTTATCGAAGGCGGACTGAATCAGAAGCTCGGTCCGGGTATCGATTGAAGAAGTCGCCTCATCGAGGATCAGCATAGGCGGCATGAGAAGCATGACTCTGGTGATGCAGAGCAGCTGCTTCTCGCCCTGGGACAAGTCTTCATCGTTAATAACCGTATCCAGACCTTTCGGCATACGGCGTATGAATTCATAGCTGTGGGCCTCTTTCGCTGCCCGGATAATCTCCTCATCCGTGGCATCCGGCTTACCGAAGGCGATATTTTCCCGAACAGTACCGAATTTGATCCAGCTGTCCTGAAGGACCATGCCGTAATTCTTCCGGAGGGAACCCCGGCTGACCTCATTGATCTTCTGCCCGTCGATTGAAATAGAACCCTGATCAACGTCATAAAAACGCATGAGAAGGTTGATAAAGGTCGTCTTGCCGCAGCCGGTTGGACCAACGATGGCGATCTTCATGCCCGGATCCGCATGGAAATTGAAGTCCTCGATCAGCTTCTTTGTCTTATCGTAGGAGAAGTAGACATGAGAAATATCGACCGCGCCGATCTCGTGCCTCTCTCCTGAAGTCTGTTCGGACAGCAGCTCCTCTGCTGTCTTTTCCTCGGATTCCGAAGCGCCAGAAGCCTCTGCCTCTTCTTTGCCGGAAGCTCCATCCTGACCGGATTCCTCAGCATAGAGCCAGGGATGAAGGAGTACCTTGGGATCCGCGCTCTCCGAGTCGGTTTCGATCAGCTCGAAAATTCTCTGGGCGCAGGCCATGGCATTCTGGAGCTCGGTGATAACGGAGCTGATGTCATTGAAAGGCTTCATATACTGATTGGCATAGGTCAGAAGGACGGTCAGACCGCCGACGGTCAGACGTCCGGCCAGAATCATTCCGGCGCCGACCAGGGCAACCAGGGCGTAGATCACATTATTGACCGCTCTTGTCGAGGGATTGGTCAGGGAGCTTAAGAAGATGGCCTTCTCCGATGCGTCCTGCAGGTCTTTATTTAGGACCCGGAACTGCTCGGAAGCTTTTTTCTCATGGCCGAAGGCCTTGACAACCTTCTCATTTCCGACCATCTCATTAATCAGAGCGGTCTGCCTTCCACGAACCTCTGTCTGCTTGCGGAAGAGCTTATAGGAATGGCCGGAAATAAAACGGGCCACAAGGAAGCTGACCGGGGTCAGAACCAGGACCATGACGGTAATCTCGATATTCTTCGAGAACATAAAGCCAAGCGTTACAAAGATCATGACAATACCGGAAAAGAGCTGTGTGAAACCCAGGAGCAGACCGTCGGACAACTGGTCAACGTCTGCGATGACACGCTGCACGATGTCTCCGGTACTGTGGGAGTCCAGATAGGATAAGGGCAGGGTCTGTATTTTCCGGATAGCCTTGGATCGGATGTCCTGAACGGTCCGGTAGGTCAGCCGGTTATTGATCAGGTTCATAAGCCAGGTCAGAAGGGCCGTGAGAAGAATCAGAAAAAGAATCTCCAGAAGAAGGGGCTTCATGGGTCCGAACTTGACTTTGCCTGGTCCGAGAATCAGATCTATGGCATTACCAAAGAGAATGGGTATATAAAGCTGTAGGACAACCGTTACTGCAGCCAGAATCACACTTAATAGAAGAAGGAAGCGATAATGAGCAATAACCTTCAGAACCTTTTTCATGACGGACATGCTGGAGCCGTCGGTTTTCTTTACGGACACTGCTGCACCGGCCTGGTTCTGCCCCTTCTTTCCCTGATTCGTTTTTTTCTGATTCAAAGCACTCATCACTCGGCCTCCTTCCAGTCTGCAGGCTTCTCATCCGGGAACTGGGAATAATAGATTTCCTGGTAGACTCTGCAATTTTTCATCAGGCTGTCATGGCTTCCGATGCCGGCCATCTTACCGTCATTTAAAACGATGATCTGATCGGCCGAACGGACACTTGAAGTTCTCTGGGAAACAATGAAGACCGTCATCTCTCCCTCCAGACCATGAATGGCCGTCCGGAGGGCGAGGTCCGTTGCGAAATCCAGGGCGCTTGAGGAATCGTCCATGATCAGAATAGAAGGCTTCCGTACCAGGGCTCTGGCAATGGTAAGCCTCTGCCGCTGGCCGCCGGACAGGTTCCGTCCGTTCTGTTCAATCAGAGCATCGAGCTCGCCTTCCTTACCCTTGACGACCTCCATGGCCTGGGCCGTCTCGATGGCCTTCCAGAGGTCCTCATCACTGGCGTTTTCATTGCCCCAGAGCAAATTGTCCCGGATCGTTCCTTCAAAGAGGACCGCTTTCTGAGGAACCACTCCGATATGATCGATCAGCTCTCCCTTGGCATAGGTCCGTACGTCCTGACCATTCACAAGAACCTTTCCCTGACTTGCATCGTAGAAGCGAGGGATCAGGTTGACAAGGGTTGACTTGCCGGATCCGGTTCCTCCGATGACGCCGATGGTCTGACCCTTCTTCGCTGTGAAATCAATATTTTCCAGGGCATTCTCTCCGGTTCCAGCATAGGCAAAAGAGACGTGGTCAAAGACGACTGCGTCTTCCTTCCTATCATCTGAGCCTTCCGAAGAAGACTTAAGACCCGGCGTACCAGCCGATTCTTCCAGAGACGGTTCAGACTGCAGGGAATCCGAAAGTCTTTCTGCTTTCTGACCTGCTGCATCCTTGGGATATTCCATCGAGGACGTTACGGTCAGCACATTGTCAATTCGGTCGGCGCAGGCAATGGACCGGTTTATATTTATGATCAGGCTGGCCAGCTTAATGAGCTCGATAATGATCTGAGCCATGTAGTTATAGAGGGCAACGACATCACCCTGGGCCATATTTCCATGGAAGACCTGGATGGCACCGACCCGGATCAGAATGATGGTGGCAATATTGACGATGGCAAAGGTGGCCGGATTCATGAGAGCAGACAGACGGCCGACGAATTCATTTAAATGAGTCAGAGCCTGGTTCTCACGGTCGAACTCCTCTACCTCTCTCTTCTCATTATGGAAAGCACGGATGACACGGACGCCCGTCAGATTCTCACGGGTGGTTCCGAGCAGACGGTCCAGAGCCCCCTGGGTCTTGGCATAGAGGGGAATGGAAGCCGCCATGATGCCGAAGATCACGAGGCTTAAGATGGGAACTGTGATTACAAAGACCAGGGCCGCTTTGACATTGATGGTAAAGGACAGGATAACTGCACCGACAACGATGAAGGGACTCCGGAGAAGCAGGCGAAGGACCAGATTCAGGCCGTTCTGCACCTGGTTCATATCCGAGGTCATCCGGGTGATCAGGGTATCGGTACCCATGGTATCGAGCTCGGTATAGGACAGGTTTTCGATATGGTCAAAGAGGGCCTGGCGAAGACCGGTCGTACAGCCGACACTGGCTCTTGCGGCAAACCACTGGGCGGTAAAGGAGAAGCCCATCCCGGCTGCTGCCAGAAGAAGGAGGACCAGAAACCAGCGGACAACCAGAGAGAAATTACTCTGGGCTATACCGTGGTTGATGATTTCGGCGACAATCAGAGGGGTCATAAGATCCATGAGAGCCTCCAGGAGCTTGAAAGTCGGGGCCAGAATGGCCTGCTTCCGGTAGGGCCGAAGGTAGGTCAGCGTCCGCTTGATTCCATTCATATGCAATCCTTCCTGTTGATTAAAAGTTCTTTTCTGCTTAATTCTTCTCTCATGCAGAAAGCGGCATGAGATGATCTGATTTCCTCTCATGCCGACACCTGCAAAGTTCATAAAAAATGAAAGACTCTTAAAAAACTCTGTTAAAGTCCTGTACAGATACCCTGAACATAAGAAGGCGTCACCTGCCGGTTCCGGAATTGAAACTGACAGATGACGATCATTTTTAATAATTATACACTTTTTTATAATGAAGCAAATACTGTTCCTGCCTTAAAATTCTCTTAAGATTTCAGCCGGGAATTCCTGTTTCACAATCCCTGATGAATTTCCTTTATGAAAAAGTCCTGCCTGAAAACTCCTGTATCAGAAATCTGGTATTAAAAATCCGCTGCCTTCTCCCGGCCTGCGAATTTCTGATCGACCTTCTTTATGAGATGACCGTAGGCCAGGCAGGTGAACAGCCCTGCTCCCACCCAAGCCGAAGCGTCCGACATGGCCGCCAGGGCATAGATCCCGCTGACCATGGATGCGATGGCAAAAGTCATCCGGCAGATCAGCTCCACTACGCCGCCCAGCATAGGCATCAGGCCGTAGCCGCAGCCCTGCATGGTGTTCCGGAAGATAAAGATCATGCCCAGCGGAATAAAGCAGATAACGCTGGCGATCATATAGGGCCAGGCATAGGGCATCATCTCGCCGATATTGGTTTTGGCGTCGAAAAAGAGGCTCATACCGGGCCGAAGGAGAAGGAGGGCCAGAGTGCCGACAACAACAGAATAGACCACGTCCAGCTTCATGGAAGCTCTGACGCCCAGGTGAATCCGGTCGATTTTCCCTGCTCCGTAATTCTGCCCGGTATAGGCCGCCATGGTCTGTCCGACCGACATGTAACCCTGACAGAGGACATTCTGCACCTTGCTTGCAGCCGTATAGGCAGCGACCGCAATGGGCCCGAAGATATTGATGGCCGCCTGCATGATCATGGTTCCTGAAGCGGTGATACCAAACTGTAGAGCCATGGGAATGCCGACAACCAGCTGGCTTTTCGCCATATGCCGGTTGATCCGGTAGAAATCCCTCTTCATGCGGAGCTCCGGCTGCCGGGCTAAAATGTAGACCGCCTCGAGGACAGCCGAGATGCCCTGAGAAATGACCGTCGCGACAGCGGCTCCCCGAGTTCCCATGTGGAACTGGATAATAAGAAGAAGGTCAAGTCCTACATTCAGACAGGCCGAAAAGACCAGGAAGACCAGCGGCATCCGGGCATTGCCGACTGCCCGAAGCATGGCGGCGAACAGATTGTAATAGACCGTGCTGAAGAGACCGATGCAGATCACAATGATGTAATCATAGGCATAATTATAGATCTCCTTCGGCGTATTCATGAGATGAAGAATCCGGTGCATAAGGACCGTGCTGATCAAGGTCAGAATGACGGTCACGATCGCTGACATGACGATGGCATTGGAAACCGACCGCCGGGTTCCTTCCTTGTCTCCTGCTCCGAACCTCTGCGAGGTCATAACGGTAAAGCCGGAGGACAGACCATTGGCCAGGCCCTGGATCAGAAACATAATGGTTCCGGTCGAGCCGACCGCCGCCAGGGCATTCTGACCGACAAAACGCCCGACGATGACCGTATCCGCCATATTGTAAAGCTGCTGAAAAATATTACCGATAAGCAGGGGAATCGTGAACGTGACAATGGCTGAAAGCGGCTTCCCCTCCAGTAATCTGCTTTTATTCATAATCTCTCTTTCCTATGGATTGTATGCGTTATCATGCCTTGAGAAGACAAAGAAACTGCCTCCCGGCAGTTCTTTGAAATCTAAAGTTCATAAAGGCCCTGCGGTAATTCTGCAGATATTAGAGCTCGGAAACACCCTTCCGGTAGTTCTGGGGGCCTTCCAGGAAGGGCTTCTTCTCGGCCGTCTTCTGGCTTCCGGTGACAACCCAGACAGAGACAGCGCCGCAAAGCGGAAGCATCTGGAAAAAGATCGAACGAACCCCGATCAGATGGGTCATGATGCCAAGGAAGGTGGCGCCGGTATAGAAGAAGAGAATGGTCGCCGTATAGAAGCGTCCCTGTTCAAAGCTTCTCCTCTTATGGTCTGCAAAGTAGTCCATCCAGCCGAATAGAGCCTGCTTACAGTTGTTGGAGCAGAATATTGTGGAACAGTTGAAGCCCTCTGCTCCGGCGAAGACACCCCACTGGAAACCGGTCATGAAAAAGATCGGCCAGAGACCGAGGATATCCGGAATATCTACCGGAAGCATGCCCGCAATCAGAACGCAGACAAATTCGACGGCAAAGCAGATCGCTTCCACCCGGACCGGCTTTACGACTCTTTTTAAGATATGGGTGATGGCAAGGGCCGACATGAAAAGAAGAAAGGCGGCAAAACGATAGAGAACCTCGAACCAGTCATCTCCGATAATGACATGAATCAGAAGATCCGTCAGGTTTGCAGTCTGGGCCTGACCGAAATTTCCCCGGAGCATGATGCCGTAGATGGCACAGCCTCCTCCGACAAATGCCATGATGAGATGCAGGAGCAGGTTTCTCTTTCTTCTGATGAACTTCACTTTTCTTCTTTCCTTCCTTTGATTGGAAATTTGAATAAATGATTAAAATTGGGAAAGTTTTGTATACAAAACCCCAAACGGCCTCATCATAGCACCGGCAGTCTTAAAAGTAAATATTTTCAGAATTGTTTTTCATTTTGTCCGATTTTCTCTATGCTTATAGAAATCGCTGATCCGATCCGGCCGGATTTCAGACGTTCTGAATCATTTCCTGATGCCTGTTACTCGAGTCCGGTCTCCTCCGGAAGACCCAGCATGATATTCATATTCTGGACAGCAGCTCCGCTGGCGCCCTTGCCCAGGTTATCGAAAAGAGCGGTTATTGTCGTCTGGTCTTCATTTCCGGAGACGACAAGCTCCAGGCGGTTGGTGCCTGCCAAGGCATTGGCGTAGACGGTACCGGGTTCCTCTTCGAAGGGCCGGACTGAAAGGAAGTGCTCGTCCTTATAGTAATCCGCCAGGGCATTCCGGATATCACGGGCGGTCGGAGTCCCGTTCAGAAGACGGTTCTGAAGGGAAATAGTTCCGGCCATGCCCCTGTAATAGTCATCGACAACCGGAAGAAAGACCGGCGGATAGAGAAGGCCTGTCATCTTCTGCATTTCCGGAAGATGCTTGTGATGAAGGGTCCGGCCGTAGATTCCGGGAGCCTTGAGCTCGGTCCGGACCGGCTCGGTCTCATAATCCCTGATCATCTTCTTTCCGCCGCCCGAATAGCCGGTCAGAGAAAAGCAGGTCAGAGGATAATCCTTGGGCAGAATGCCCAGGCGGACCAGAGGTGCGGTCGAGGAAATCAGTCCGGTTGCATGGCAGCCCGGATTGGCAACCCTATGACTGTCCCGGATGGCCTGACGCTGGTCCTTGGAAAGCTCGGGGAAGCCATAGGTCCAGCCCTCTGCCGTCCGATGGGCAGTCGATGCATCGATGACACGGACATCCGGATTTTCAATCATGGATACAGCTTCTCTGGCTCCGTCATCCGGCAGACAAAGGAAGACCAGATCCGCAGCATTCAGGAATTTCTTTCTTTCCTCGGGATCGTGGCGCTTGTCCTCATCGATCCGAAGAAGCTCTAAGTCCTCCCGCTTTCCGATTCTGTCGTAAATTTCAAGACCTGTGGTTCCGCTCTGACCGTCAATGTAAATTTTTGTCTTCATAATCTTCTTCCTTTTTTCCTTTTCTTTTTATTTCTGAAACTTCAATACAGCTTATTGTTTCCTGCATCTCTATTCTTTTTCAGGAATCCTCTTCCGCCGGTCTCTTACAGGAGCTCTGCAAAAAGCCGGAGGAACATCTGCCAGAGACGGAGCCTTCTGGTCCGTCCCTCCTTATAGAACTTTGTAACCTCCCGGCACTGTTCCATTGTGTTCAGGAAATCATCATGGATTGCTGTCACGACCGGATCATCCACGATCAGACAGCCGTTTTCGAAATGATGATAGAGGCTCCGGTAATCCAGGTTGATGGTTCCGCAGGTGGCCGCAATGTCATCGGTCACGCACATCTTGGCATGGCAGAAACCCGGTGTGTATTCATAGATCCGGACGCCGTTCCGGACCAGGCCGTTGTAATAGGACCGGGTGATCTGATAGATCAGCTTCTTGTCCGGAATGCCCGGCGTAATGATCCGGACATCCACGCCCCGCTTTGCCGCCAGGGAAAGGGCATGATTCATTTCATCCGTGATGATCAGATAAGGTGTAATGAACCAGCAGTATTCTTCAGCCTGTTCAATCAGGGAAATATAGACATTCTCGCCGACATTTTCATTATCGATAGGGTTATCCGCATAGGGCTGGACAAAGCCTTCCCGGGAAATATCCGGAAGTTTTCCTTCCCGAATCTGCTCTTCGGCCCGCTTTTCCTCGCGTTTTTCGTCCGCCCTCTCCTCTTTCTCGGCGACCTTGATATAGCGGGCAATATCACCCTCCGTATCATCGAGCTTGGGATCCTTCATGGCATTCCAGTTTTCAAGGAAGGTTACCAGCAGGCTTCTTACCGCATCTCCTTCCAGGCGGATTCCCGTATCCTTCCAGTGACCGTAAGGATGAGTGACATTGAAATACTCGTTGGCCAGATTATAGCCTCCGGTATAGCCGATCTCCCCGTCGATGACCGTAATCTTCCTGTGGTCTCTGTTATTGAGGAAAACATTGAGACCGGGCATGACCGGGTTAAAGTCCCTGCACTGGATCCCCATGGCTTCCATTCGCTTGATAAAGCGGCCGTCCAGAAAACCGATCGATCCCATATCATCATAGAAGATACGGACCTCAACGCCCTGGGCTGCCTTTTCCTTCAGGATATCTTCAATACCCTTCCAGGACTCCTTTTCCTCGATGGCATGATACTCCATGAAAATGTAGTGCGAAGCCTTGCGAAGATCCTCCTTCATTGCCTCCAGGCCCATCGAGGCTTCCTGGAAAAATCTGACCCGGGTATTCTGATAAAGGGGATAAAATGCATAATCCTCCAGATAGCGGCTGACGCCGGAAAGCTCGGGATGCCGCTCCTTTAATAGCTCATCAGCCAGGGGGTCCCTGTGAAGATGGGGAAGCAGCTCCTCATCGACCGCCTGGTAACGCTTCTTCATAAAATAAGTCGATCCGTTCAGACCGACCAGGAGATACATAACGATGCCGAAGACCGGAAGAACCAGAATCAGAATAATCCAGGGTGTCTTCATGGAACTGGTCTTATGCTGGCTGTAGATAAAGAGGACCAGAATGAAGGTCAGAATCTGAGTCAGATCCCGGACCCAGCTCCAGCGTCCGTTCAAGGTTGTAAAAAAGGAGACGATCAGAGCGATCTGCAGGGAGATACCGATCAAAGTAAATAAAAGTCTCCAGATACTGTTCCTGGTGGCTGTCTTTTTCTCCGCCGTCATCTGTTCATGCACTGCTCCTGTCCTCCTTCGTCAGTCTTTTTTTATGTCTTCTTTTTCCTGCCTCTTTTTGATAACAGAAAGGCAGGATCCCATACGGTCTCCTGCTCCTGTTTTCATTTTACATCTTCAGATTATGAGATATATCAGATCCATCAGGCCTGGGAAGCGATCTTCGCCTGCTCTGCCTTCTCCGCTCTTCTCCTTTTTCCGAAGAAACGTCTCTGCACATCATGCATGGATGCGATTTTGTCTGCCGCGATCAGAATCCAGCCTTCCCGGTTGGTAGGGAACATAAAAGTGGACGGAAACATATGGCGGGCGATATTCTTCTGTTCCTTCTTTGAGAGATCCGGATAGATCTTCAAGGCTTCCTTGACGGAATCCTTGGGGTGCTGGAAATTCGTGACGAAATTATTCTTGAATTTCTCATGGCGGCCGATGATACCGAAGTCATGAAGAAGGGTGGTCCGAATGACTTCCTCCTTATTGACACGGATCCCGTGACGTTCCAGGATTTCAGCGATATGAAGACCTACCTCGCTGACCTCCAGAGTATGGCCGGCAACCGTATTGTTATAGTGGTGGATCTGATTCCTGGCTTTCTCGAAAAGCTCGGAGCTCAAAGCTTCCTTTCCCACCTTTTCGATCAGCAGACGCCGTCTCTTCTCTTCAAACATACGGACAGCGGTCTTATTGGTGGGAGCATTTTCAAGAATTCTGGTTTCCGTAACCTCTTCCAGGCGGAAGGCTTTCTCTTCCCTGGCCTTTTCTCTGTCAGAAACCACGGATAAATTCTGATTTTCCTCTAATGCACTTGCTGCACTTGCACTGTCGTACATATTTTTATTCTTCTTTCTACCCTGATACAATTCCCGGGTGAATGTACGTTTCTATTCTTTCAGTCAATATTTCGACTGAAAATACGATTTTCTTATGATTTGCATTTCAATTATGAGACTTTTTTCTGGTCTATATTTTGACTGGAAAACTTCTTAAAAAATCCACCCTCAGTTTATATTCAGGCTCCGAAAAATACAACTGTTTTCTCAGTCTTCGTCGGTCAGAGGATACATCTGGCGGAAGAGCCGCTTTCCGGTTTCCGTACGGAAAATCTTCTGATAGGCTGCTTCTGCTGCCTGTTTCGGGAGCTCGTCCTCATAGATATTGACGAGAAAATCGGCTTCTACCAGGATCTGATAATCCCGGCCCTCGATGCCGTCATAGGTATGATGGTGGCCGACCAGATAGCAGACCCGTTCAATAATCCTGGGCGGATAGAGAAGAGACTTCAGAAGCTTCTCTGCTTCTCCGGGTCCCAGCTTCTCCTGAAGCTTTCCGTCACTGGAGCCGAAATCCTTCTCGGCCTTGTGGATTCCGATATCATGAACAATAGCGGCTGTCTCCAGAATGGTCTGCTCCCCGGCGGACAGCTTCTCTCCGAGTCCGATCAGACGGGCATAGGTCCAGACCTTGGTAAAGTGCTGAATCCGCTTGGGATCTCCCCTGTCATAGTCCGCCATGGCGAGGTAGAGGGTCTCGGGGCTCGGAACCGTCGGATCTGTAAAATCTCCAGCCATATGGTAAACCGCTGCACTGGGCCTTACATAGCTGAGATAAGGCCTCTGGTTTCTGGAGCGGATGGCCTGGCCAAGATCCAGGTTGACCAGGAGATTCTCCTCCTGATCTCCCGCCTTGGCGATGACCTGGCCCTCCGGATCGATGACCAGGGACTCTCCGGCAAAGTCCATGCCGTCCTCCTGTCCGACCCGGTTGCACATGGCGATGAAAACGTTGTTTTCAAAGGCCTGGCCCCGAAGCTCGGCCTCAAAGACATCCAGGGGTTCATTCTTCACATTGGCAGATGGAATCAGAACCAGCTGGGCACCCTGGAGAGCACAGGACCGGACCGACTCCGCCAGATGACGGTCGAAGCAGATCACGATACCGATGCGTCCGTTCGGCGTATCGAATACCCTAAAACCGGTCTCCGACGGATCGTAATAATCCTTTTCAAAGAAATTTTCCGCCGAATAAATATTGACCATCTCGGAGGTCCCGAGGATTTCGCCGTTGGGATCCATGAAGTAAGACCGGTCAAAAAGCTTTCCCTCTTTCGTCTGAACATAGAAATTCGGCGAGAGATAGATTTCCTTTTCCTTGGCCTTGTCTGCAAAGGACTGAATCCGTTCATCATCTTCAGGGATTGCAAAAGCTGTCTTATGAATGCCCATGCCCTCCAGCATAGCCGAAGGATACTGGGGAAAGAAAGGTGTCAGCTGGGCCTCGGGAAAGAGAACCAGCTCTGCCCCGTTCAGGCAGGCATCTTCTATATTTTCCATGGCTCTTTTCAAATTGGTTTTCTTATCCATGGACATCTGCATCTGTATCAGTGCGATTTTCATTTTTCAAGCCTTTCCTTCTCTATTATATTCACAAGAGCTTCATCCCTTGAATTTTCTTAAGGTCCCGGAAGTGGAAACTGGCTTTTCCGTCCGCATAATCACCGACAATCTGACCATGGCCGATCAGCTCATACTTATAGGTCATGAGGCCTTCCATTCCGACCGGTCCCCGGGCATGGAGCTTGTTGGTCGAGATGCCGACCTCGGCGCCGAAACCATAGCGGAAACCGTCGGCGAAACGGGTGGAACAGTTCCGGTAGACACCGGCGGAGTCCACCATCTGAAGGAAGTAGGCGGCCGTCTGATCATTTTCCGTCAGGATGGCATCCGTATGATGGGAGCCGAAGCGGTTGATATGGGAAACCGCCTCCTGAACACCGTCGACAAGTTTTACCGATGCGACAAGGTCCAGATATTCCTTATGGTAATCCTCATCCTGCATCAGAGGATCCTCTGACAGAAGGAAATCAGCTTTCTTCAAGGCCTCCAGACTTTCCTGATTGCCGCGGACCCGGACACCTGCCTCCCGGAAGGCCCTGGACAGCTTGGGAAGAAAGTCTCCGGCAATGGCTCTGTCGATCAGAACCGTTTCAGTCGCGTTGCAGGCTGCAGCGTACTGGGTCTTGGCATCGACCAGGATCCGGAGAGCTGCATCTTGATCAGCATCACGGTCAACGTAAGTATGGCAGACACCGTCTGCATGGCCCATAACCGGAATTCTCGTGTGGTCCATAATATAGCGGACGAAGGCATTTGATCCTCTGGGAATCAGAAGGTCCACATCCCGGTCGCACTGGAGAAGCTCATCAATTTCACTGTGAGCCTCTGCCTGATAGAGGCAGCTGTCCGGAAGGCCGGCCTTAACAGCCGCATCCTTGATAATGGAAAAAAGAATCCGATTGGTTTCTCTTGTTTCCTTTCCGCCTTTTAAGATAGCGCAGTTTCCGCTCTTGATACAGAGAGAGGAAATCTGAACCAGGGCATCCGGTCTGGCTTCAAAGATGACGCCGATAACACCGATCGGAACCCGGACCCGGCGAAGCTCCAGATTCTGATCCAGCTCACGGTCCAGAAGAACCTTACCAATCGGATCGGGCAGAGACATGACCTGGTCGATTCCTGCCAGGACAGAGGACAGTTTCTTCTCGTCAAAGCGAAGCCTCTTCTTCACCGAATCACTGACGGCGTCTGCATCGGCCCGTGCCAGATCCGCCCGATTGGCTTCAAAGATTTCCTTTTTATGAGAAGTCAGGGCGTCCCGGATCTCATCCAGGGCTTGGTTTCGCTCCTCGGCAGTCGCCGCAGCCATCAGGGGCGATGCCAGCTTCATACGATGTGCTTCTTCCTGAATCGTCATGATCGAGTATTTCCTTTCTTTTTTCCGGATCTTCTTTCCGGCTTCCTGGTTTTCTTTTTCGGATTCACAGACTGTCCGATCTTCTTTTCCGATTTTCTGGCCTCTTTGACCGGCTTTTCTTCTTTCTCTGCGGCTTTTTTCTTTTTCGCTTTCATCACCGAACAGCCGAAGGTCCCGAGCTTCTTCCCCAGTCCGAAATAGGTCCCATGGGAATAGACGATGGGGTGTGCTTTTTCCAGATGAAAGCTCTGCTTCTCGTCGACATAGTCCGAATCCGCATGCACGGCCAGGACCTCTGCCAGAAACATGACATGGGAACCCAGCTCCTTTTCCTCGGTCACCCGGCACTCGATATTGACCGGGCTCTCGGAAAGAAGGCTGACTGCAATCTCATCGGCCTCTTCCTTATGAAGGTGACAGGCCTCGAATTTATCCAGATCCCGTCCGCTTCTGACCCCGCAGAAGTCAGTCGCAAAGGCCAGCTCCTCGGTCGTCAGATTGATGGCGAAGACGCCGGTCTCATGGATGGCCTGATAGGAGTATCTCGATTTCCGGACGGAAATATAGACCATGGGCGGGTTGGTATTAATGGTTCCGGTCCATGCCACGGTCAGAAGATTATCCCTGCCGTCCCTGCCCCGGGTGGAAACCAGGACGGCCGGCAGGGGATAAAGCATATTTCCGGGTTTCCAGCTGACTTTCATTTATAAACTCCTCTTTTTCCAAGGCCAGTGATGAAATCAAATTTTTCCATATATCCTGATCTGTTTCAGGATGTATTACTCCTCCCTCTGGATGGCTTCAATAATGGGAGGAACCATCTGCTTCTTCCTGGAAACCACGCCGGGCAGATAGATTCTGCCGTCTTTGTTTTCCAGCTGATCAGAAAAGGCCGACTGGATAATCCGTTCCGCATCGTTTCCGGCATAGAGAAGCTCGGAATTTTCTTCCAGAATATTGGTCAGCATGACAAAGACCATGTCCAGGTTCTTGTCGGCCTGAACGGTCTTAAGATACGAAGACAGTCCGTCCCGGATGGAATCTAGCTGGCGTGTCGTCGGAGCGCTGACCTGGGAGACGCCAAAGGAGACATCGCCGGAATAGAAGATCTTGAAATCGGTATAGACGATCTGATCCGGTGTCTTTCCGGTGAAATCCGAACCGGCCTCGAACATGGCAACGGCCAGCTCCTCGATATCCACATCGGCGATCTCTGCCAGGGCACGGGCTGCGGCCTCATCCATAGGCGTGCAGGTCGGCGAACGGAACATCAGGGTATCCGACAGAATGGCCGAAAGCATGATGCCTGCGATCTTCTGCGGAATAGGAATCTCCTTTTCCCGGAACATATGGTAAATGATTGTGTTAGTGCAGCCCAGGGGCTGGTTTCTAAAGTAAATGGGCTGCATGGTTTCCAGGGAGCCCAGTCTGTGATGGTCGATGATTTCCAGAATCTCGGCCTCTTCGATTCCGTCGACTGCCTGGGATTTCTCATTATGATCGACGAGGATGATCTTCTTTTTCTGGGCATCCAAAAGATTCCGCCGGGAGACCATTCCGATATAACGATGCTGCTGGTCAAGAACCGGGAAGTCACGGTGCCTGACCTTGGACATCTGTTCCTGGACATCATCGACCCGGTCATCCAGATCAAAGGAAATAAAGTGATCCTTGGTCATAACCGAACGGATGGGCATGCTCTGATTGATCAGCCGGGCTGTGGTAAAGGAATCGAACTCCGTTACGATCAGCACACACTGAATAGCACCCGCCATCAGAATGACATCCGGGTCTACATTTTCCTTGCCGGAGCCTGTGATCACGACGCAGCTTGGATTCTGTTCGAGGACGGTCTGGATCCGGTCATGGATATTGCCGACGATGACAAGGTCATCCGCCTGAATGTCCTGACGAACCCGTTCCTCGGATCCGGCGGCCATGACGACCTTACCCTTGATGAAATAGGCGTGGTCATTGCCGGAAAGGATGGTTCCGTTCAGGGTCTCCAGAATGTTCAGATACTGAGTCCGGGCCCGGCTTAAGATCCGGTTGTCAATTACGTCCATATAGGAATAGGCGATATCGCTGTTGGAGATAATGCCCTCGAGGAAGCCGTCCCTGGTAACCACCGGCATGGTGACGACATCCAGCCGCCGCATCAGGCTCCAGGCCTTCTTCAGAGAATAATGGCTGTCAATTCCGGCATTCCGGCGGAAGGACAGGTCCTTGATCTGGGTGGATACATCCGTAACGGTTTCCGGTTCCGGAACCGAGAAGCGGTCCAGGACATAGCGGCTCTCCCCGTTGAGCTTTCCTGCCTTCTTGGGAATATAGGTCTGGCCGTCCCCCAGCTGGCTCTTGAAATAGGCGTAGCTGATTGCCGCACAGATACTGTCGGTATCCGGATTCTTGTGGCCAATCACCCAGACCGGTTTCTTCTCCTTGTTTACCATATATATCCTCTTTCTTAAATAACAAGAAAGGCTGCATGAGTTCCCCCTTGCAGCCTGACCTGACAAAATGATCTGATTTATTTTAGAAGGAAATGTAACCCATAAGATAAAGGAAAAGGGTTACAAAGGCTCCTACATTCACAATATTCAGTATCAGCGAAAAGATATTGATACCCCGGATGGAACGGAAATGCTTCTCTTCCTTGTTCTGATCCTCTTCACGGCTGGTCATCTCGGTAAGAAGATCCTGAATGTTCCGATATACCTTGACATTCTCGGAATGTACCTTCTCGGAAAGCTCATCCTTAATGGAGCCAAGGCCTTCTGAAACACTGGTCAGATTCTCCTTGACGCCGGAAAGGCTGTCCTGAACCGCCTGGGTCTGCTGGGCTGCATTTTCCTCATTTCCTGCAACCTGGCTGGAAATCCTTTCCTCAATGCTGCCCATGGTTTCATTGACCTGAGACATCATCTCATCCACCTTGCGGTTGACATCCAGAACAAGAGAATCGGCTTCCTGCTGCTTCTTGACCAGTGAATCCTGAAGTTCCTGATTCTGATCCTGCAGCTCCTGATTCTTGGCTTCCTTGGCTCTCACCAGGGCTTCCAGTTCCTTGACTTTCCGCTCACGGACCCCGATCAGCTTGGTCAGCTGCATGGCCTTGTCACGGAAGGCATCTATCTGTTTTAAAAGCTCGTCTTCGCCGGAATCCTTAACTTCCCTGCTTTCAATCTCTTCAGCCATCTTCCTCTCCTCATATAAAAGGATCTAATATCAATTCATATCTTATCATTTCACTTTTCTGATGTAAAGTAAACCAAAAAAATTGAAATCAGAAGGATCCCGGAATGTCTGCAGAGAAAGCGAAATTTCTGTATAGCAGACAGAAAAAGGGCCCTGCGGCAGATGCCGCAGAGCCCTATATTCTTATTCTCCTGACAGAAGAGAGTTACAGGCTCATCTTCTGCTTTCCGGAAAACGATCAGTCAGCGTAAAGGCTTACCAGCTTGTTCAGGTAAGTGTAACGCTCCTTGGATCCTTCCTCGCCCTTCTCGAAGAGTACCTTTGCGGTATCCGGATGGAACTTGGTCAGAGAAGCGTAACGGTTCTCGCCTGCAAGGAATTCCTTATAATCGTCGGTCGGAGTCTTGGAGTCCAGAGTGAACTTGCCGGTCTCCTTGGACGGATCATAACGGAAGTTGAACCAGTAACCAGCCTTAACAGCCAGATCTTCCTCGGTCATAGCCTTGCTCATGCCCTTCTTGATACCATGGTTGATACAAGGAGCATATGCAATGATGACAGAAGGTCCCGGATATGCCTCGGCCTCGGCAATTGCCTTGACAGCCTGGTTCATATCAGCACCCATAGCGATCTGAGCTACATATACATATCCATAGGACATGCAGATGGATGCGAGATCCTTCTTCTTGGTGGTCTTACCGCCGGCAGCGAACTCTGCTACTGCACCGATCGGGGTAGCCTTGGAGGACTGTCCGCCTGTGTTGGAGTAAACCTCAGTATCTACAACAAGGATGTTGACATCCTTACCGGAAGCGATGACATGATCGAGACCTCCGAATCCGATATCGTAGCCCCATCCATCACCACCGAAGATCCACTGAGACTTCTTGGACAGGAAATCCTTCTCAACAAGAATATCAGCAGCTTCGTCGTTCTTGATTTCGCCAAGAGCTGCAACAACCTTCTCGGTAGCGAGCTGGTTAGCAACACCATCATTAAAGGTGTCCTTCCAATCCTTGACTGCATCGGTAAGAGCTGCATCACCGGTGGAAGCTACGAGAGCATCCAGCTTGTCAGCCAGCTTATCACGAACAGCTCTCTGAGCCAGAAGCATACCATAACCAAACTCAGCTGCATCCTCGAAGAGGGAGTTGGACCAAGCCGGGCCATGACCCTGAGCGTTCATGGTGTAAGGAGTCGAAGGTGAAGAGTTACCCCAGATAGAGGTACATCCTGTTGCGTTGGCAACATACATACGGTCGCCGAAGAGCTGAGTGATCAGCTTAACGTAAGGAGTCTCGCCGCAGCCTGCGCAGGCACCGGAGAATTCCATCAGAGGCTTACGGAACTGAGATCCCTTTACGGAATTCAGCTTGAACTTCTCAACCAGGTCTTCCTTAACCGGAAGAGTATTTGCATAGTCGAAGAACTTCTGCTCGCCTTCGTTGGACTCGAAGTCAGCCATGGAGATAGCCTTTTCCTTAGCCGGGCATACATTTACGCAGGAACCGCATCCGGTACAATCGTAAGCGGATACAACGATTGCAAACTTGTAATCCTTGTTTCCTGTAAGATCCTTTGTAACCATGCCTTCCGGCTTAGCTGCATCTTCTTCTGCGGTAAGAGCAACCGGACGGATTGCTGCATGAGGGCAGACATAGGAGCAGCGGTTACATTCGATACACTTGGAAGCATCCCATACCGGAACATCGGTAGCGACACCACGCTTCTCGAACTGAGAAGTACCGCTCGGAGTAGAACCATCAACATAGGTCTTAACAACAGATACAGGAATGGTGTTACCCTGCTGAGCGTTAACCTTGCTCTGGATGTTCTTAACGAATGCGATCTGGTCTGCATTTCCTCTGGTCTCATCGATCTTCTCGGTCAGATCATCATCCTTGCAGTCAGCCCAGGATGCAGGAACATCGATCTTCTGATATGCGGTAGCGCCGGCATCGATTGCATCCCAGTTCATCTTGACGACGTTATCACCCTTCTTAGCGTAGGAAGCCTTCGCAGCGTCCTTCATGAGCTGAAGTACCTGCTCCTCAGGGATCAGCTTGGTCAGTGAGAAGAATGCGGACTGAAGAACGGTATTGATTCTCTTGCCAAGTCCGATTTCCTTACCGATCTTAACACCATCGATGATGTAGAAGTTGATATGATGCTGAGCGATGTAACGCTTAACCTGTCCAGGGAGCTTTTCATCCAGTTCATCCGGAGTCCACTGAGTATTGAAGAGGAAGGTACCTCCATCAACCAGATCCTGAACCATGTTGTACTTATAGATGTAAGCCTGGCAATGACATGCTACGAAGTTAGCCTGGCTGATCAGATAAGTAGAACGGATGGGCTTGTGACCAAATCTCAGGTGAGAAATGGTAACACCGCCGGACTTCTTGGAGTCGTAATCGAAGTATGCCTGAGCATACATGTCAGTGTTATCACCAATGATCTTGATGGAGTTCTTGTTGGCACCTACGGTACCATCAGCGCCCAGGCCCCAGAACTTGCAGTTTGTGGTTCCCTCGGGTGTGGTAACAGGATTCTCCTTAACTTCAAGAGAAAGGTTGGTAACATCATCAGTGATACCGATGGTGAATCTCTTCTTCTCGGTATTTCTGTAAACAGCGATGATCTGTCCGGGAGTGGTATCCTTGGAGCCAAGTCCATAACGGCCTGTGAATACAGGAACCTGATCGAACTTGGTGCCCTTCAGAGCAGCTACAACATCGAGATAGAGAGGCTCGCCCTCAGATCCCGGCTCCTTGGTACGATCCAGAACGGAAATCTTCTTAACAGTGTCAGGAATTGCAGCAACAAGAGCGTCTGCGCAGAACGGACGATAGAGACGAACCTTGACAACGCCGACCTTCTCTCCGCGAGCTGCCAGATAATCGATAGTCTCATCAATGGTCTCACATACAGAACCCATGGCGATGATAACCTGATCAGCATCCTTAGGTCCGTAGTAGTTGAAGAGCTTGTAGTCAGTACCGATCTTCTCGTTGATCTTGTCCATGTAGGACTGAACGATTGCGGGAAGCTCGTCATAATAGGTGTTGCAGGCCTCTCTGGTCTGGAAGAAAATATCAGGGTTCTGAGCGGAGCCCATTTCCTTCGGATGATTCGGGTTCAGAGCGTTCTCCTTGAATGCCTTTAAAGCATCGCGGTCGATCATATCCTGAAGTTCAGGATATCCGTTCTTCTCATCCCAGGTCTCGATCTTCTGAATCTCATGAGAGGTACGGAAGCCATCGAAGAAGTTGATGAAAGGAACATGGCCCTTCAGTGCGGATGCATGTGCAACAGGAGTCAGATCCATAACTTCCTGTACGGAAGATTCGCAGAGCATTGCGACACCGGTCTGACGACAGGCATAGACATCAGAATGATCACCGAAGATGTTCAGGGCATGAGTAGCAACGCATCGAGCGGATACATCGAATACTCCGGGAAGTCCTTCACCGGCAATCTTATACAGGTTCGGGATCATCAGAAGAAGTCCCTGAGATGCGGTGTAGGTTGTGGTAAGTGCGCCTGCTGCCAGAGAACCGTGTACAGCACCTGCTGCGCCGGCCTCAGACTGCATCTCTGTAATCTGTACAGGCTCGCCGAACATATTCTTACGTCCGGCAGTTGCCCACTCATCTGTTGCTTCAGGCATAACAGATGAAGGGGTGATGGGATACATGGCAGCTACTTCAGTGAATGCATAAGAAGCATGAGCAGCAGCATGGTTACCATCCATGGTTTTCATTTTTCTCTTGATCATGAAAAATTCCCTCCTAACAAGATTATGACACTGTTAACAACTGCGGATTTTCCGCAAGCGGAAAACCACACAAAATGCACAAAGTCTAAACATTATATTAGAAGTTTTATTGTGAAAAATCAATAGATTGGAAAGCGATTCCTCTGTTTAATTTCGAATACAGAACAGAAATGCCTCAGCGCCCTTCTTTTCGCAGAAAGAGGAAATTGGGCCGGAAGACATGAAATTTGGCCCGGCCACTTGATTTCACCGGAAAACTCTATAAAATAGGAAATGTTGTTTTGATTTAGAAAGGTTTATAACATGATCCAGGCAAGCAATATTTCTCTTCGTTTCGGTAAAAAAGCCCTCTTTGAGGATGTAAATATCAAGTTTACCGAGGGCAACTGTTATGGTCTGATCGGTGCCAACGGCGCCGGAAAGTCCACCTTCCTGAAAATTCTTTCAGGCAAAATCGAGCCGACCTCCGGCGAAGTTATCATTACTCCCGGCCAGCGGCTTTCCGTCCTCGAGCAGGACCACTTTAAATATGATGATTACAGTGTCTTAAATACGGTCATCATGGGTAATAAAAGACTCTATGACATCATGCAGGAGAAGGATGCGCTCTATGCCAAGCCGGATTTCTCCGATGAAGACGGCATCCGTGCTTCCGAGCTTGAGACCGAATTCGCAGAGATGGACGGCTGGAATGCGGAAAGCGATGCCGAATCCCTTCTGAACGGTCTGGGCGTTGACAATGAATATCACTATCAGATGATGAAGGATCTGCCCATGGCCATTAAGGTCAAAGTTCTTCTGGCCAAGGCTCTCTTCGGAAGCCCCGATATTCTCCTTCTCGATGAGCCGACCAACCACCTGGACCTGGATGCCATCGGCTGGCTGGAAGACTTCCTCATCAATTTTGAGAACACGGTCATCGTGGTCTCCCACGACCGGTATTTCCTGAACAAGGTCTGCACCAACATCGCCGACATCGACTACGGCAAGATCCAGATCTATGCCGGAAACTACGATTTCTGGTACGAATCCTCCCAGCTCATCATGAAGCAGAGGAAGGAAGCCAACAAGAAGAAGGAAGAGCAGATCAAGGAGCTGAAGGAATTCATCTCCCGCTTCTCCGCCAACGCTTCCAAGAGCAAGCAGGCGACCTCCCGTAAGAGAGCCCTGGAAAAGATAGAGCTTGATGACATTCGTCCTTCCAGCCGGAAATATCCTTACATCGATTTCCGTCCCCAGCGTGAGATCGGAAACGAGGTCTTAAATGTCGACAACATCTCCCTGACCGTTGACGGAAAGAAGATCCTCGACAATATCACCTTCCACGTCAACCATGATGACAAGATCGCCTTCGTCGGATCCAACGAGGCCGCAAAGACCGCCCTCTTCCAGATCCTCATGGGCGAGATCAAGCCGGACTCCGGCGATTACAAGTGGGGTGTCACGACCAGCCAGTCCTACTTTCCCAAGGACAATACAAAGATCTTCGACAACGACCTGACCATCGTGGAGTGGCTGACCCAGTTCTCTGAAATTAAGGATGCTTCTTATGTCCGCGGTTTCTTAGGCCGTATGCTCTTCGCCGGAGAAGACGGTGTCAAGAAGATGCGGGTTCTCTCCGGAGGCGAAAAGGTCCGTGTCCTTCTCTCCCGGATGATGATCGAAGCATCGAACGTCCTGATCCTTGACGAGCCGACCGACCACCTGGATATGGAATCCATCTCCGCACTGAACACCGGTCTGCAGAAGTTCAGCGGCGTGATTCTCTTCTCCTCCCGTGACCACGAGATCGTTCAGACCACAGCCAACCGGATCATCGAGATCCTGCCGGACGGAACCATGATCGACAAGGTCGGCACCTATGACGACTATCTCGAAGCCAATGCCGATGCCCGGAAGCGGACCGTCTTCCAGACCACCTCTGACGAAGAGGCGGATGACTAAGTGAAATCCGGCTGATCCAGCCGGGATTTTCTGATCAGGATCTTCGGTACTTCACATAACTAGACAAAAAGTGAGGCCCCTGCAGTTCCCATCATTTTGATGTGAATCCGCAGGGGCCTCTTTTATTATTTAAAATTATTACAGGTACTTCTTCACTGACAGACAGCGGATGGCATTGAGGACGCAGCAGATCATGACGCCGACATCTCCGACAACGGCGATCCACATACCGGCCAGACCGGCGGCGCCGAGGATCATGCAGAGAATCTTGACGCCGATGGCAAAGACGATGTTCTGTCTTACAATTCCAAGACACTTCCGTGCTATGCCCATAGCCGTGCAGACCTTCTTCGGATCGTCATCCATGAGGACAATGTCCGCTGCCTCGATGGCTGCATCCGATCCCATGGCACCCATGGCGATTCCGACATCCGCCCGGGAAAGAACTGGTGCATCGTTGATGCCATCACCTACAAAGGCTACCGCATCCTTGGGATCCTTTCGTTCCTTCATGAGACGCTCTATATTTGCCACCTTGTCCTGAGGCAGAAGCTCGGTATGAACCTCATCCAGGCCAAGCTCCCGGCCGACATTCTCTCCGACGGCCTTCCGGTCTCCGGTCAGCATAACCGTCTTCGTATGCATGGACTTGAGCCGGCCGATGGCTTCGGCGGAATGGGGCTTTACAACATCGGAAATCACGATATGGCCGGCGTAGATTCCGTCGATTGCCACATGAATGATAGTTCCGGTCTGATGGCAGTCATGCCATTTTGCACCGACCTCATCCATAAGCTTACTGTTTCCGACATAGACGGTCTTACCGTTGACCTTTGCGCTTACGCCCTTTCCGGCGATCTCGGTGACATCGCTGACCTCGCAGCCGTCCTCCTCGCTTCCGTATTTCTGATAGGCCAGGCGGAGGGAGTTTGCGATGGGATGGGTCGAAAAATGCTCGACATGGGCGGCCAGATGGAGGAGTTCCTTCTCATCCAGCTTTTCCGGATGAACAGCTGTCACTTCGAAGACACCCTTGGTCAGGGTTCCGGTCTTATCGAAAACGACGGTCTTCGTTTCCGCCAGACTCTCCAGAAAATTCGATCCCTTGATCAGGACACCGGCCCGGCTGGCGCCGCCGATTCCGGCAAAGAAGGACAGGGGAATCGAGATGACCAGGGCGCAGGGACAGCTGATAACAAGGAAGATCAGGGCCCGGTAGAGCCAGGTGATAAATGTAAAGCGTCCGGTCACAAGGAAGATTCCGATGGTCGGGATCAGAGCGAGAGCTATGGCCGCGTAGACGACAATCGGTGTGTAGACGCGGGCGAACTTGGTAATAAAGGCCTCGGAACGGGACTTCCGTGAGGAGGCATCCTCAATCATCTCGAGGATCTTCGATGCGGTGGATTCGCCGAACTCCTTGGTCGTCCGGATCTTCAGAAGTCCATTTGTATTGATACAGCCGCTGATGACCGAATCTCCGGCATGGACGGAACGCGGAACGCTCTCACCGGTCAGGGCCGAGGTATCCAGCATGGCAGTTCCATCCTCAACCGTGCCATCGATCGGAATTTTCTCTCCGGGTCTTACCGTAATCAGACTTCCGACCTCGACATCGTCCGGGTCTGCCTTTATGAGGCCGCCCTTGCCGTCATCGAGATTGGCATAGTCCGGCCGGATATCCATGAGTTCCGTGATATTCCGCCGGCTCTTTCCGACCGCATAGGACTGGAACCACTCTCCCACCTGGTAGAAAAGCATAACCGCGATGGCTTCGACATAGTCTCCGTCCTGCTTTAAGACAAGGGTCTCATAGACCGCAAGTCCCAGGGCGCCGAGGGTAGCCACTGCCATCAGGAAGTGCTCATCAAAGGGCTTTTTCTTCCGGATGTTCTTCCAGGCCTTGGCAAGTACGTCACAGCCCACAATCCAGTAGGGAATCTGATAGAGAAGAAAACGGATCAGGCCGTGAATGGGCAGGAAGTAAAAGAGGATCATCAGACCTGCCGAGACAAGGATCCGTGTCAGATTGACCTTCTGTTTCTTATTCATAACAATAACTCCTTTGACTTGGAAAGCTCTGGATGCAGTTCATATTCAGTCGATTTTCTCCTGTCTTCGGATTAAAATTCTTCCTGAAAAGTATAAAATCAGTCCACAATGACTCCGTCGCTGCCGGAGTCTTCGATCGCTTTCTTTAACAGAGGAAGCATCTCGTCCGGATTGACACCGTCCTCATAGTCCACTTTCATCTTCAGGGTCATGAAATTCACCACGCAGTCCTTGACACCGGAAGTATTCTTTACGGCTTCCTCCATCTCATTGGCGCAGTTTGCACAGTCCACATCGATCTTGTAGGTCTTCTTCATAATGTTCCTCCTTGGGATTCGTACGGGATCCTTTCATCTTACCTTGTAAAAAGTTCTGAAACGGTTCAACAATTAAACATTTGTTTAATTGTTAATTCAAATATACTCCCCGGACTCCGAATCGTCAATAGCTTCTTCGAAAAATCCGGGGAGTAATTTTAAATATTATTCTGTGTCAATAGACCGTCAGAAACTCTGCATAGATGCAGGACGGATGCCGGCTGTCGGTGCCTTGATTACTCTCCCACTGCCATCTTCTTGACAGTTGCAAATCCCTTCCGAACCGAGGGAATGGCCAGAATGACAAGGGTGATAGCTGCTTCCAGTCCCAGATAGGCTCCGTTATAGGCCAGGGAATAGACAACGCCGCTCTTGAAGCCATAATCGCTTGCATACATACCGAAGAAGATCCAGCCGGACAGGAAGGCGAAGAAATATCTGCCCAGGACGGCGGCAATGTAGCCCTTGATCAGGCCGTTTTGGGATTTGGAGAAAAGTCCGGACAGGCCCAGTGCTCCGAAGGCCAGGATATAGTCGGTCAGCATCTGAGGAAAGCTCAGGATATAGGGATCAATCAAAAGCTGGAGGATTCCGTAGGCGATGCCGGCCAGAATGCCGTTGGCTGTACCGAACCAGTAGCCGATCAGAGAAATGAAGAGCATGGAAAGAAGGGTGACGGATCCGCCCATGGGCATCTTGATCAGCTTGATATTCGAAGTCAGGAAACCGAGAGCGATTGCCATGGCAGAAAAAGCGATCTGCTTGGCGCTTAATTTCTTTCCGCGGTTGAAGATCAGGTTTCCGATAATGAGAACCAGAATCATCAGAATGACGAGGACGGCATAGCCTGCTGTGGTCGGCATAAAGGTGCCGTCTTCCATCTTCTTAACTAAAAATGACATAAAAAAACCTCCCTTGCCGCGCCAGGGGAGACCGTTCATTCATAAGCTTCCTTGCGCCGGCATTATCCGGATCAAGTAGGTAAGGGTCAGCGAAGATCTCTCATATATGAAAAGACCTTCACTTCTCAGCGGAATGCACCCCCAGCATTGATTTAATTGTTAACCGCTGTCTATCCTAACAGTGTCAGGAATCTCTGTCAAGTTTCAGAAGAATGGTGTAAGTCTGACTATGAGATAAAGTCGAAGATACTCATCTGACCGGATACCCCTTCGGCTTCTGCTTTCCGGCCGTTTCCTTTCGATCCGGGCCCGCAGTCCGGCCCTTTCGATCCCGGCGCACGGTTGATCATCTCAAGCTTTGGCTGGGGACAGGCCAGAAGCTGACCGGCCCGGCTATTATCATAGAGCCAGTCCGAGATCCTGTCCTGATCCAGGATCAGGGGCATACGGTTATGAACCGGCTTCATCGAATCATTAGCTTCTCTGGTCAGAACCGTAAAGCGGTCTTCCTTTCCAAAGGCGTTCCAGATCCCGGCCATACAGATGATCTTCCGGTCCGGAACAAGGAAGGATACGATCTGCCTGTCTTCATCCCATTCATAAAAATGTTCCACCGCGATCACACAGCGGCGCCAGCGCATACTGTCCGCAAAGGATTTCTTTTCAAAAACCGTTTCGGATCTTGCATTGATAAGAAGCTCTGAATCGTACGAGGGGAAGCCCCAACGCATATCCTCTGCCAGAATGCCGGGCTTTCGGCCGGTCAAAATAGTCGAGCGGTCGGAAGGATGAATGTCACCGGTCGGGAAAGCGGCGGAAGGGTCAATCGTCCCTGCCAGCTCCCGGATCTCCTGATTAGATTCTTCCGAGACAAAATATCTGCAGCACATACAGCCCGCCTCCTGTTAAACTCATTCCCAAGCCAGTCAAAGTTCTGCCTTCCTCTGCCTGATCATCTTTTCTTTCTGATCCAGCTGTCAGCGATAACAGGTGTCCTTACTGCTTCTCTTCTTCCAGCGCCTGCTCCACTCCTCTGGCCAGCTGATCAGCGCAGGAGGTAGAACGAAGGCCGCACTTGTTGCCCTTTAAAATAGAGACCGCCTGCCTGGCATCATATCCTTCCAGGAGTTTTCCAATGGCAGAGGTGTTGCCCGGACAGCCGCCCACAAAGCGGACATTGTGTAATTTTCCATTGTCCAGATCAAAGGAAATCTCCTGGGAGCAGACGCCCTGCGGTCTTACATGATAGGTTTTCATTGTGGATCCTTTCGTTTCAATTTTGCAATCCGGTCTTTCAACATCTATTATAATTATACTTAGAAAATTCCGAAAGGAAATGCCAATGAATGCAGATTCAGTTCAAAAATAAATTCAGGAGAACGCAATGGAAACAGATAAGATAGAAGAATCTAAAAAGGAAAAGCAGAATCCGGAAATGAATCCCTTACTGAAAAAATCCTCTGATCTTCCCCATCATCATGGAAGCTGCAATGAGGAAGTCTTAAAGGATCTGCCGACAGAGGATATGATTCAGGCAGTTTCCGAAGCCATGAAGCAGCTGGGTGATCCCATGCGCCTTCGGATCTTCTGGCTCCTCTGCCACGCCGAGGAATGCGTCATCAATATCGCTGCCATTATGGACAGCAGCAGCCCGGCCGTCTCTCATCACCTGAGACTTCTGAAAAATGCCGGCCTGATCGTATCCGAACGCCACGGCAAGGA